>NZ_JACJSM010000015.1 GCF_014698145.1 Oscillatoria sp. FACHB-1406
ATACGCTTAATTTTCTCGACCTGGTAGAAATTAAGATCGCGCGAACCGATTAATTTGAGCCTGCCAATCTTGAAGCCATCGGTCAAAGTTAGGGATTTCCGCTCTTCGCTAAGCTTCCATCCTGAAGTTTTGTATTCGACAGAGTGACCGCGCTTTTTGAATCTCGGAAAGCCCTTTTTACCGGGTACTTTTTTCTGGCAATTCTCAAAGAATCGACTAATGGCAGACCACGCTCTTTCTGCACTGGCTTGTCTTGCTTGAGAATTTAGTTTTTTAGTAAACTCAAACTCTTTGGCAAGTACAGCACAGTATTTATTGAGGTCGTATTTATCGCTCCCTTTTACATCCATCCATAGCCTCAAAGCCTTATTGCGGACAAACAGAGCGGTACGAATCGCCTCGTCTATGAGGTTATACTGCTCTGTCTTTC
The DNA here is from genome assembly GCF_014698145.1 of Oscillatoria sp. FACHB-1406. NCBI lineage: Bacteria > Bacillati > Cyanobacteriota > Cyanophyceae > Oscillatoriales > Oscillatoriaceae > Oscillatoria > Oscillatoria sp. FACHB-1406. The sequence goes on from NZ_JACJSM010000015.1 coordinate 431, forward strand.
CTTTTAGTTTTGCTTCGAGTATTAGCATGGATTGGGTCAGTCTTATGCTGGGCATTCTAGCAAAGAATGTTAGATTAATACAAAGCCGTCCTAGAAGGACGGGGTTTTAAACCCAATTTTTCGATAATCGTTTTTACCGTGCAGCATCTGACCGTCGATCGCATCCTCTCCCATCTCCAACAGCACGAGCGCAATTTCGCGGGTTTCGATAACCGCCAAGTTTACCCTCGGGCGCGATCGCTAGCCGACTTTTTCGAGCAATACCCCGCACCTCCCATCGTTCTCCTCGCCGAACCCAATCCTCTCGCCTTTCTCTCGACTTTTCTCGCTGCTGTCGCGACCCACTGCCCTATTTTTTTAGGCAATCCCGCTTGGCAAGAACGAGAATGGCAACAAGTTTTTACACTCGTTCAACCCGATTTAATTTTTGGTCGAGTCCCTCCCCAATTTCAATCAGTTCAATCTTCTCTTCCCCAAACTTCCTCACAAAAATCCCCCTTACCCGGGGCTATTTATATTCCGACAGGCGGTACATCGGGTCGAGTACGCTTTGCAACCCATACTTGGCAAACTTTGAGTTACTCAGTCCAAGGATTCTCTCAATATTTTAACACAAAATCTATCAATTCTTTCTGCACTTTACCGCTATTTCATGTCAGCGGTTTAATGCAGTTCATGCGCTCCTTTTTATCATCGGGAACCTTTTACTACTGTCCTTATTCTGACTTAAAATGTTCGCGAAATATCTCGCTAGCACCTGAAAACTATTTTATTTCCCTAGTTCCTACTCAATTACGATTTCTACTCGATGAACAAGCCGATTGGTTAGCCCAATTTCACACCGTCCTCCTCGGCGGCGCGCCCGCTTGGGACGATCTGTTAACAAAAGCGAGGGCAAAAAATATTCGGCTGGCGCTGACTTATGGAATGACGGAAACTGCCTCGCAAATCGCTACGCTTAAACCTGAAGATTTTTTGCAGGGGAACGGAAGCAACGGCTCGGTTTTACCTCATGCTAAAATTACGATTATCCTTGCAAAAAACGAGCTATTAAGTCGGGAAAGTATAGGAGTTATTGGGATTGAAGCTAAATCGCTATTTCTGGGTTATTACCCGGATGTATTACCGAGCGATCGCCTTTATTTAACTGACGATTTAGGATATTGGGACGATCGCGGCGATTTGAACCTTATCGGACGCAACAGTCAAAAAATCATTACAGGCGGCGAAAATGTGTTTCCTAGCGAAGTTGAAGCGGCGATTTTAGCAACGCAATTCGTTGAAGATGTTTGCGTGGTGGGAATGCCGGACGCTATTTGGGGGCAAGCTGTAACGGCGGTTTACGTGCCAAAAAACGATCGCGTCGCAGTGCCGGAGATCGAAAGCGCGATCGCCACAAAAATCAGTAAATTCAAACACCCCAAGCATTGGATCCGAACGGAGAGTTTACCGCGCAACGATCGCGGTAAAATCAACTGCGATCGCGTCCTTGAAATCGCCCGGACAACATTAAGCGCGAGCCAGAAAGTTTTCTCACCTTAAAAGCGTTTGACCTGAATTTGATTGAGAACCGATAAATCTGCCGAACCGAAATGGATGCTTAAAGCAATATGCACGTTTTCCATCGTTTTTACTAGCCACGGCACTCCATCTTCAGCGGAAAACTCGTAATGATTGAACAAGATCGAGAATCGTTTCTCCAGATGCGGTTTAACTTGGCGGCAAAGCAATGCAATCTTTAACAGCATTCCCACCGTCGGCGTTGCCCCCATATTCGTAATCATATCGACAAAAATATAATGCTCCAGCCGTTGCGGGCTTTCCACCACAAGAAAATTGAGCAACTTACTCGAAGTTCTCAAAATCAAAAATTCATTCGGTTTTTGGGAGTCGTAGCGCGTTAATGTATTTTCGAGATAATTATATAATCTCTCGTTAAATTGTAGTTGTCGGTGTTTGGGGTCAATCGAACAAATTAAATAGTCGTAGAGCGCTTCTTTAAACTCTCGATAAGACTGTATTTTTTGAGATTGAACCAGAAAGTTTTGAGCGAGATCGCGATAAGTATACCGTCCGTGAACTTGACCGACAAATTGCTTGAGTGCCATCCCTAGTTCGCCATCGCTCAACAGCGTTGGGTTCGCGACGGGTTGAATAGGACGCTTGAAGGCGGAAGGATTTGAAGAATTTCGCTCGCTCCGGGCGAGGCGAACTTGGTAAGTTACAAACTGCGATAAATCGCATTCAAAGCGCTGCTGAATGCGCGATTTAATCTGGCGCACGGTTTGTTGATGTTCGTAGCTGCTGTCTTCAGAGAGTAAGCAATGTTCGTACAGATAAGGATAGCGCTCGATGAGATGGGCAACTTTGGGTTTATCTTGTTCGCTGCGAGCCGATTGAATCACCCGCGCTAGCCGCTGCATGGTTAAATATTGCTCGGTTTGCTTAAACTGAGCCATTAACTGGCGGATACGCCGCGTACTGCGCGGTAGCGTGCTAGTCATTGAGAGCGGTTCGTCAATCGCAGACACTAAAGCGGGGATCGCCCACTGGGTTCTAGATTGCATTTGCCAGCGATTGATTAAGATGTGGCAGACGCGATTGAGAACGAGTTTGAACGTTTCGTCAGCTTGCTTGGAGCTAATCAAATTATCGAGGGCGCGACGAATATCGGGTTCGTCGTAATCTTTCGCATCGATAAAAAGTTTGCGAAAGCGTTCGAGAATTTGCTCGGGAGTTTCTGTCTGCACGTAATATAACAAGCGATCGTACAGATATTGCTCCTCAGAACTGGGGGGGTAAAAATAATTATCTACTTGTGTAGGCACTGTTGCCGTTCTCCCTTACAAACCAGCAATCAACGTGAGAGTTGGATAAATTTAACGATTTAACTTGCTTGAGGTAGGCTCGGCTTAAATGTAGATGCTAATTGATACAGTGTCCCTGACGATTGTTCCGCTTACCTTGAATGCTTTGGCGCGCTCAAACTTGCCGATGCAACCCGATACTTTGTTTACTGCTATCCCTGTCATCATCATCATAACCTGTTACTCTGTTACCTGTTGTCTGCAAAATTACCGAAAAATGGTGATTTCAATCAGTTTCAGGTATGGTTAAAATCTCGGAACTTTAGAGATGCGAAAGCTCAAACATTGATTTTTCGCACGATATCGCCTAAAGTGATGCGGACTAGCACCGGCACGCAAAATGTAAAATGTAAAATTCACTTCTAAGCTCCCTGATAGTATTTCAACGATTTTGATGGCTATCCTGCTTGTTCCCTCGGACGGGAAGGGCGCGATCGCAACAAGACGATCCGATCCGCTCAATTAATATTTCTCTGGCGAGAGAATTTCTAATACTTTTTAGTTTGAGAAAACACAATCGATTGGTAATTTTTGAGATTGAAATTTTATGCGGGTTCGACTTTCTTTAACTCAACTTCGAGACATTATACAAGCGAATCCCCTTCTCGGATTTGAGGAGTCGGAGATGCTTGAAATTCGGGGCGTAACGACGGATTCGCGATCGCTGCAAGCCGGAGAAATATTTGTGGCTTTGCGAGGGGAAACCTTTGACGGACACCGTTTTATTGGTGCGGCGATCGAGCGGGGCGCGATCGCAACGATTGTGAATTCTGGGATGCTCCTTGAAACTACAGACGACGTGCCTCAGTTACAAGTTGCAGATTCCTTAGTAGCGTATCAAAAATTGGGGCGTTGGTGGCGAGATCGCTTCGAGATTCCCGTCATTGGTATTACCGGATCTGCGGGCAAAACCACCACCAAGGAACTGATTGCAGCCGTTCTCTCGACGCGCGGTAACGTCCTCAAAACCGAGAAAAACTATAACAACGAGATTGGCGTTCCCAAAACGCTACTGCAACTCACCCCAGAACACGAGTACGCTGTTGTCGAAATGGCCATGCGCGCTGCGGGGGAAATCGCGCTGCTAACCGAAATCGCGCGTCCGACCATTCGCGTTATCGTTAATGTTGGGACGGCGCATATCGGACGCTTGGGATCCGAAGACGCGATCGCGCGAGCAAAATGCGAACTACTCGCCACAATACCCGATCGAAGTATCGCCATTTTAAACGCCGATAACGCGCGTTTAATGTCAACAGCAGCTAGCGTTTGGACGGGAGAAACGATAACCTACGGCTTCGAGAACGGCGACTTGCGCGGAAAATTGCTCGACTCGCAAACCTTAGAAGTAGACGGGATGGCATTTCCCTTACCGCTTCTGGGGCGACACAATGCTTCTAATTACCTCGCCGCTTTAGCCGTTGCTAAAGTGTTGGGAATTGATTGGCAGCCGCTAACCGCAGGGTTAAATGTAGAATTACCCGGCGGGCGATCGCGCCGTTATACGCTTCCCAACGATATCGAAATTCTCGATGAAACCTACAACGCCGGTTTAGAGTCGATGCTAGCGGCGTTGGAGTTGTTAAAAGAAACCCCAGGACAGCGACATTTAGCCGTTCTCGGCACGATGAAGGAGTTAGGAGATAAATCGGCACGACTGCACCAACGAGTCGGAGAAAAGGCAAAAACCCTCGGATTAGACGGATTGTTTTTGTTAGTAGACGATCCGGAAGCGGGCGAGATTGCGACAGGCGCGATCGGGATTCCCACGGAATGTTTTACGACGCACGCTGAGTTAATTCAGCGCTTGCGAGAAGTAATGAAAGGGGGCGATCGTATTTTGTTTAAAGCTTCTAATTCCGTCGGTTTAAATCGTGTCGTTAAAGAAATTATGAATTATGAATTATGAATTATGAATTATGAATTATGAATTATGAATTATGAATTATGAATTATGAATTATGAATTATGAATTATGAATTATGAGTTATGAGTGTTGAATTACGAACTACGAATTACGAATTACGAATTACGAATTATGAACTACGAATTACGAATTACGAATTAGAATGAATTATAAAACGCCTAAAGGTTTAATTGTTTCCTGCCAAGCCCCTGTCGATTCTCCCTTACACCATCCTGTTGTGATTGCAGCGATGGCACAAGCAGCAGTAAGGGGAGGTGCAACGGGCGTTCGTATCGATACTCCCGCGCACGTTCGAGCCGTTCGAGAACGATTGCCCGAGACGTTAATTATTGGGCTGTGGAAACAACAAATTCCGGGTTACGAAACCTATATTACGCCAAGATTTGAAGATGCAGCCGCGATCGCAGCAGCCGGAGCCGATATCATTGCGATTGATGCAACCTTGCGCCCCCGTCCTAATGGAGAAACCGTAGCAACTCTCATCCCGCGCATTCACCAGGAATTAGGTAAGTTAGTGATGGCGGATGCCGATACCCTCGAAGGTGCAGAACAGGCGATCTCAGCGGGTGCTGATTGGGTGGGTACAACGCTAGTCGGTTACACGCGCGAAACTCAGCATCTCACGCCGCCCGGTTGGGAACTCCTCAGTCAATTGGCAGCCGAAGTGAAAATTCCGGTGATTTGCGAGGGAGGAATTACCGATCCGGACATGGCAAAAACGGCTTTAGAATTAGGGGCTAATGCTGTTGTTATCGGCGGTGCAATCACGGGAATCGATCTCAAAATTCAAGCATTTCAAAAAGTGTTTTAAATGATGAATGATGAGTGATAAATGGGGGAATTACGAATGATGAGTGATGAACTACGAATTACGAATTACGAATTACGAATTACGAATTACGAATTACAACATTCTGCTATATAAATTTAATTCTTAGGTTCGCTAGAATCCGATTCCCCATTCTCCTCCTAAGATTGCCGCGCACTCGACTTCCACTCCTCCAAAGATTCAGCAATGACAGCTTGAATCAGCAGCATTCCTAAAACCTCTAAATCCCCAATTTGACCAATTCGCTCTCGCAATTCTACGGCAATTTCTCCAAAACGAACTTCCAGAATGCGAAGCAGATCTTCTTGTCTTTGCCTTCTTTGACCTTCCTGAAATCTCTTTTCCAACTCCGTCGGCTCTGCGTCCGATTCGAGCGTTTCAACTTCTGCCGACAACACCGATTCAAACACATCTAGTGATTGAGTCGTCACCGCTTGAACCAAAAGCATCTCGAGAACTTCCAAATCCTTAACAGCACCAACTCGCTCTCGTAATTGTGCCGGAATCTCTTCAAAACGAACCTCCAAAATGCGAAGAATATCTCTCTGCCCCTTCGTTATTTGACCTTCCTGCAATCCTTCTTGTCGTCCCTTTTCAATCCCGAACCGCTCGACACTGGTGATGTAAGGCATTTCCCTCTCCTTCTCTAAACTCTCCATTTCTTTCCACAAACGCCGTTCCTCAGTCCTTGGCAAGGCAATCAACCAATCAATCAATCGAAACAACTCGACAATATCCTGGCGGCTGAGTCCTCGTTGATAGAGACTTTTGACCAGTGCGAGCTTGTTTTCGTAGCCACTTTGAGGATTTTGACTCATCCGTTGTGCGGCGCGGTGGGCTTGCACGATCGCGGCAAACGGATTAGGGTTATCGGCTAACTCTTTCTCATTGTAATCAAGCAGTTTAACGATGGGAAATTCTAACCTCGAACGACATCCCCACAGTTCCCTCTCGTAACAATTCGGTCGCCAAGAGGGTTGCTCGTCGGCTAATACGCCTAAACTGACGACGGGACGACGATAAGTATCGAAAATCCGCCCGTTGTAGAGGTACATCCGCTCGGCGAACTCCGATTGTTGCTGCGATTGGACTTCGATATGAACTAGAACCCAGGTTTCTTCGCCGTTCTGTCGCCAGACTTTGACCAGTTTATCTGCCTCTCGTCTGCCGGTTTTAGTCTCGCGTTTAATTTGCTGGAGTTCGGTATCGAGAAATTCAAAACCGTGCTGCCAGTTAATACCAGCTTCGATGGAAGGGAAGAAAAAGCGCAAAAAGTCCTGAAAGTAGAGCGAGATGGCTTCTTTCCAGGGCGAATCGTAATCGGTCATCGGTAGACGTTCGAGACTGCGACCTTTACTCTACTCTATGTTGTGCTAGAAATTTAATTTCGAGCGATCGCGTCCTACGATAATGCCCTGAAATACAAACCGAACTTGCACAAAGCTTGATACAATCGGGGGAATTCTCTGGTCGATTTAGGACGCTACGAAGAAGCGATCGCGCCCTGGAAAACCTGCAACAGGCGATCGCGCTTAACCCCGAAAAGTATCGCGAAATGGCAAAAGCCGATACCGATTTCGGCAGTCTTCGCGGAGACAAACGGTTTCAGTCGTTGCTTGAAGGTCGTCTCGGCTTGAATTTTTAGACTGGATTGAAAGCGAATTCAAGGAGTCAATGGAGTTTTCGCAATTAGTCGGACAAGAGCGAGCGATTGAGTTATTGGAACGCGCGATCGCAACTCAGCGGATTGCTCCAGCCTACCTCTTCGCAGGGCCGGACGGCGTAGGACGACAGTTAGCAGCACGAGCTTTTAGTAACCTCCTCCTCACTCCCCAGCACCAAGACAATCGAGAGAAACACCGCACAACGAACAATCATCCCGATTTTATGGGGGTAGAACCGACTTATCTGCATCAAGGCGAACGGATTACCGCAGCAGAAGCAGCAGAAATGGGGGTGAAACGTCGAGCAAACCCGCAAATTCGCATCGAACAAATTCGGGAAATTGCAGAATTTTTAAGCCGTCCGCCGTTGGAAGCGGTGCGGGCAGTTGTGGTTATTGAGGAAGCCCAAGCGATGTCAGAAGCTTCGGCGAATGCGTTGCTCAAAACGCTGGAAGAACCGGGGCGAGCGACGTTGATTTTAATCGCACCGAGTAGCGAGGCGTTGTTACCGACGTTAGTATCTCGCTGTCAGCGCATCCCGTTCTATCCGCTGGCGGCGGCGCAAGTGCAGCAAGTTCTGGAGCGTGAGGGGTATGAAGAGATTCTCAGCGCGCCCGAAATTATTGCGATCGCGCAGGGTTCCCCCGGAGCCGCAATTTCGGCTTGGCAACAGTTACAGGCGATTCCCAGCGATTTGCTGCAAAGTTTAATCGAGCGACCCGATCGCGCCCTACAAGCCTTAGAATTGGCAAAAGCGATCGATAAAATGCTTGACACGGAAACACAATTGTGGTTGATTGATTACCTTCAATTTGCGTATTGGCAGCAGTTCCTCGCCCGGAAGTTAGCGCGACCGCCCTTAGAATTTCTAGAACGATCGCGTCAAGCTCTGTTATCTTACGCTCAACCCCGTTTAGTTTGGGAAGTTGCGCTGTGCCAGTTAACAGCGATCGCTAAAACCTAAAACCTAACTCATCTATGTGGAATTGGCAGCATTGGCAAGGACAACCTTACTTAACTTGCGACTTATTAAAAGAATGGCCTCACGGCTTCTTTACCCAGCAATTTGCGGGGCAGACACCCGAACAATTAGTCACTGTATTGCATCCGGAAGCGCGCGCCTACCGCGTTAAACAAGTCCACGGCGATCGCGTCCTGACTCCGAGCGAAATTGCCGCCGCCATGACTGAAGACGCTAACTTTCCTCCCGCCGATGGCGTACTCACCGAAACCCCGCAGCAGTCAGCATGGGTAGCCAGTGCCGATTGTACGCCCGTCCTGATTGGCGATACGGGAACCGGACGAGTGGCTGCGGTTCATGCGGGGTGGCGGGGAACGGCAAAACGCATCGTTCCGGAAGCGATCGCGCGTTTCCTCGCCCTGGGGAGTCGCCAAGAGAATTTGCGAGTTGCATTAGGGCCTGCGATTGCCGGTAGAGTGTATCAAGTTACCGAAGATGTTGCCGCCGAAGTGGGCAAAAGTCTTGTTTTTGGCGATCGCAAAGCGGCACGCGCCGCCCACTCCGACACAATTCTCGAAACCCTGCACCAACTCCCCGAACCCCCACTCCTCGCCGATCCCCAGCCGGGACGCATTCGCTTAGACGTGCGGCGTATCAATGTCTTGCAACTCGAAGACTTAGGGTTTGCTCGCGAACAAATTGCGGTTACAGAGCATTGTACCTACCAGCAACCGGAATACTTTTTCTCCTACCGCCGCAGCGCCGAAAAAAAAGTGCAATGGTCGGGAATTGTGAGTACGGCGGTTATTTGAAATGCGATCGCGTCTGGAGGGATTCGACACTTGATCCAAAAATGATACGGTTTCGGAACGCTCTAAAAAACCTTACCGAATCATTGCTCTCTAGCGCGATCGCTGCTCTACCTTCAACGCCGAAAAATTAAAGCTCTATCGATTTGACAAATCTTTTTCTTAAGCTTACCAGAATCGGCGTGGTTCAAAATGATGATATAGGCTTGAGTAGGAAACGGCACATTTGTAACAATCGAGTCAACTAACTTTTGACCCGCATATGAATTTTCAATCAAACCTTTTTTACGAATAATTCCTAAAACACAAAAGTGTTTTTCAGGTAAATACTTAACTACTTTCTCAACCAAATAAGCTTCTTTAACCTCTGGATAAGAAGCTATCTGCTGTCTCAGTTCATTGACCTGTGATGCTTTCAGAGTGTGAGATTTAAAACTATCGTTATCCCACACGCTAGCTCTTTCTTGTTGTGCTTTTAGTAAAAGTTGATAATGTCGCTCTGCTCGTTTGCGATATTTCTGAGCCTCCTCGGTTTGACCTTGCCGCCAGAAAAAACTAGAAACTAACTCACAACCGTCTACAGCCCAATCTATATTTTGCGCTATAGCTTTTTCGATATAGGCAATACCTGATGGATCTGCCTTGCTTAAAAGAACTTGTCCAATCGTGTAGTTTGCTTCTGCACGATCGGGCTGAATTTTTAACACATCCTGCAATAAAGGAAGTGCTGCTTCAGCACCTTGCAGTTCCAAGGTGTAATAAGCTCGTTCCCAGGTCTCTTCTTCGCCTAGGCTTTGCATCTGAGCTTTTTGTTCTAAAGCTTGCAGTTTATTTTTGGTTTCCTGTAGGTATGCGTAGCGCTGTCGCCAAGGGGTTGATACAGATTCTTGCCAATGTCGATCGAACTGTGTAGCAAACTGGTGTAAAGTGTCTCCCAGAAGGTGTTCTGCTGCACTGGTTTGGAGGGTTACTGACTGAAACGTTTGCGATCGCGCGATCGGATAACCGAGCGATTTCAGTCGATCGCTAAGGCAGGGATGCGTATCTGCATAATTGGTTTTTTGGACAAGCGCCTGCCCTAACCATTCTTTAGTCTGCTCTTCGGCAATCGGACTGTGCAAAACGGTTAACATAGATGAATAAGTATTGCTCGATGGCTCGACCTGATGCTCGACCTGTTTATGGATATCTGACCAAAATGAACTCTCCAGAAAACGAGCCTTTACTTCTACGTTGATTAGAGCTTCGGCCATATTTTTGGCTCCAGTCAGTTGAGATGCACAGCGATCGGCTTCATACTCATTCATTCTGGCTAGCGTAAAAGAGTAGGCATTAAAAGAAGGCCAATACCAATCTAAGAAGCGATTAAATAGAACAGATGCTCCAGAGCGATCGCTTTGATGCAATCGTTCGTAAATCTGCATCCAAGTTTTGCGAATTCGATAAATCCATGCTGCAAAGCGAGAATGGTTGCCAGAGAGATGACCTAACTCGTGCGCCAGAACGGCTTTAAGTTGTTCCAGCGATAAGGATTGCATTAAGGGAAGTCCTAAAAGTAAGTAGTTTTCCTGCCAACCCAAAATACTCAGTCGTGGAACTTGAACGACTGCTGCATTGAAATCTCGATTTAATAAGATATTGTGAAATCGGGGAGCTTGGAGTTTGGTCGTTAATTCATCGACTAGGGCAAATAATTGAGGAACTTGACGACGACTCAGTTTCAAACCTTCAGGCGGAGGGAAAGTCACCCAAAGCGATCTCGCGATCGCCCATGCAGGAATGAGTAACAAGATAACCAGCTTAATAATGGCACCATTGACACGGTGACTGAAAACAATAAATGAGATAACTAACCCAATTAGTGTTAACAGCCCAGCCAGTACCAGAAAGATGTAAACATACCCTAGTAAGGCAAACAGCGCAACTCGGCGGCGATAACTCCCAGGATGTGTCTTCGAGAAGTTTTCTAGCTTTGCAACTAAGGCCTCAAACTGTTCCTGTGCGATCGTCATAAAAGTACCTCTATTAACAATCGAAAGAGGGGTTTAATTAACTCCTTACTCTAAGTTAGCTGTAGCCAACTTGAGTAGTACCCGTAACGACGATCTTTACAAATATTAAAAGTAGACCGGCGCGATGTATTCACCAAAAATTAGCGGTCTAACTTAGAATTGTATTACAGGTGAGCTACAATTTTAGATTAGCCCAGAGAAGCAATGAACGATAGTCCGACGAGCGCCGCTGCCCACAGCCAGTTGATGGCGCAATACAACCAGTGGATGAACTCCCGCTTGTATGAGCTTTGCGCCACACTGCCAGACACAGAACTTCGCAAGGAGCGCGGAGCCTTTTTTAAGTCGATCTACGCCACCCTCAATCATATTGCGTATGGCGACCTCGCTTTTCTGTCTCGTTTCACGGGCAATCCAAGCGTCGTCCCCGAACCGGGTGACGACCTCTTTGGTACGTTTGATTTGTTGAGGGTGCAGCGTGCAGCGCTGGATCGACGTATTCTGGTCTGGTCGGAGGCGCTTTCCCCGGCTTGGCTTGCAGAGTCGCTAACGTACACCAGTAAGATTGACGGCAAGACTCGAACGGTTCCAAAGTGGATTCTAGTCGCGCATATGTTCAATCATCAAACGCACCACCGAGGTCAAGTCACCACACTCCTATCGCAAATGGGTCTAGATATTGGTTCGACTGACATTCCGTTCATGCCGCAGTTCCAGGCTGATGCCTAACCTATTCTTGAAAATGTCCTTACTGTCACCCTACGATCGCGAAGCAACTTGTTGCGAAAGTTCCTCTTCCTCCTCCTCGTCTTCTTCCTCTTCCGCGTCCAAATCCGGCAAATCTTCCGCCTTCTGACTTTCCTTGAGGGAACGACGCTTTTTAGTAGCGCGTAACTTCGGCGTTTCCGAAAGCAGGACGGCGGTTTCGCTCGCTTCTGCTGGCATCTCGACTAATTCGCTATCATCCACCCCATTAATAACTACGCCTAACAAAGGTAATTCTGCTTCCACGAAGCGATCGAGCCGAGCGCTAAAAGGCGCTTTCAAGGTTACGCCGGGACGAGCAACTATGACAATACCCTCAACGAGGGGTTCGAGCAGCATGGCATCGTTGTAGCCCGAGAGAGGCGGCGAATCGACGATGACAAGATCGAAGCGCCCCTTCGCATCGTCGAGCAAGCGTTTGAACTCGCTCGATTCCAGGACAGCGGCGGCTTTTAGCTGCGGTCCGACTCCTGGAACGATGTAGAGGTTGGCAATGTTGGGAGCCAGTTGGAGGTAGTTGCTGCGGGCGTTGTAGTAGCTGAGGGGTTCGAGTTGAGCGTCGGGATCGGGTTCGATGCCGAGGGATCGCGCTACGGAAGGAGAGCGCAAATCGGCTTCAATGAGGAGGGTTCGCTTGCCTGCTTGTGCAGACGCGATCGCCAAATTATAAGCCGTTACCGTTTTTCCTTCATTGCCCATCTCGCTGGTTATCATAATCGTTTTCGCTCCCTTCGCGCCACTGCGACGCAGATTACTGCGGAAGAGTTCGTAAAAGTGCAAATCCTCTTGATTGTAGGGTTGAAGAATCGGACTAGCTTCGCCCTGCTGATTGAGATTAAAAACTAACGGTAACTCTCCGAGCAAGGTGACATCGCGATCGCTTAAAATCCCTTGAATTTCCTTAACCGTATGAACGCGACCATCTAAGAACGAGAAGGCAAAAATAATTCCACTCGCTACAATCAACCCTGCCACCGTACCGCCCCCAATAGCTAACAGTGGATTAATCCCCCCCTTAACCACGGCAGGCGTTTCCGTAACGGCGGGCGGCTGGGACACCGTTAAACTCCCCGTCGTTTCTGCCTCCGCCGATTGTGCGTCCACCAACGACGAAAGCATATTGTTATAGAGCGTTTGCTTGAGTTGTAACTGTTGCTGCAAGCGCGACTTTTCTAACTGATTGCTCGGATAGCGCTCGTACTGCTGCTTCATTTGTTGCTCTTGGCGTTGTAGCGATTGCAATTGACTGATTAGCGTATCCCGCTGCGTTCTCAACGTCACTAAATTATTCGCTAACTGCTGTCGTGCCGGATCCAAGCTGCTTTCCTTGCGAATTTGTCCCGGTAGCGGGGTAAGAACACCCGTTCCCATTAATTCCGTGTAGCGCTCCTGAAGCAGCCGTTCGGTGGATTGCTTTTGTTCGAGCAAGGTTTGTATTTGCGGGTGTTCCGGTCGCAACTTCAAGCGCAACGGTTCCATTTGCATTTCAATTTCAAGCAATTTAGAGCGCAGGCTGCTCAAAATCGGGTCGGCACTCAGCATTGAGGAAGTGTAAGCTTGATCGGGATTCATCCCCAACTGAGAGCTAATACTGGCAATTTGAGCTTGCACTCCCTCTAAAGTAAGCTGCACTTGACGCTGCTGTTGTTGCGAAGCGCTAATCCCGGCGAACAGCGTACCATCTTCGGCCGAAGCCATTGCTGCACCCTGTTGGCTGATGAACTGATAGTAGGCTTTTTCAACAGCTTGTTGGTCGCCTTGAGCTTGAACTAGGCGTTCTTTCAAAGCATCAATCTTGGTTCGCAGCAAAGCCGTATTAATCGCTCGGCTTTGCTTGACCATTTCCTGCATCAGCAAGTCAACGATCGAGACTGCACTTTTAGCAGCTTCGAGCTTATCTTTAGAAGTATCGCTTTTCGCTGCCTTTTCATACTTAACCTCAAATTCAAAGGGTTCTTGCGGGGCTGCTGCGTCTCCTTTCTTTTTTGTGTCTTTAGCTGCGTCTTTACCGCCATCTTTTTTATCGGGAAATTTAATTTCAACCTTTTCCTTGAGTTCATCGGGTTTCATCTGCGTTTTGTCCGAGACGGGCTTGAGAACTTGAGGTGAGAGCAAGGTATCTGGAGAAATTGCGACCTGTTGACCTTGCTGTTGCAAAGCCTGTCCGGTTTGGGTAAACGTTGGCGGCGGCACGGAGAAGCGAAGTTTGCCTGCTGCCTCGTATTTGGGGGGTGTAGGTGGTGGCGGCGGTAACATAGAGAGCGCGCCACCCGCACCAACAACCAGTGCAAAACTAATAAGGGCAATGAGTTTGTTTTCGTCGAAGCTAACCGTAAAACGTTTAACAAGAGGTGAGGTCATTTGAGTTATGAGTTATGAATTATGAGTTATGAATTATGAATGGTGAATTGTGAATTATGAGTGGTGAATTGTGAGTGATTAGGGAACGAGGAGCGGAACTGGAATTTAAGCTGTTTTTATCCGATCGCGCTAGCGTTGGTTGGGGTTACTTCTAAACAGATTAGGAATCGTATTAATCAGCGAATCGCGAATGAAATTAAATAAGTTGGTGACGCTATTAATCGGTCGAGTAATGGTTCGTAAAACATAATCAATTTTGGCAAAGGTGCTGCGCCGCACGACGAAAATATCGCCGTCTTGAAGGGGGATATCTTGAGAAATATCGCCTTCGATCGCGGAGAGCGCATTCAGGGATTGCGATACCACTTTCCCTTGTTCGGGGTCGAAGCGCAATAGCCCAATCGAGTCGAGATCGGCATTTTCAAAGCTAAGACCGAGTTGGGCGAGGGCATCGACAAAAGTGCTACCATTTCTGAGCGTTAGCGAACCGATCGCTTCGTTGGCATAGCTCAAAACGTTGATGACGATTTGCTGTTGGGCGACGGTGGAGCGCGAGACTAAGCTGCGATCGTAGTCTTGGATGCTACCCACTTCAACTTTTGCCACAAAAACCGAATCGCCATCTTGCAGGCGTAAAGGCGGCAAGCGCGTGCCGTTTTGCAACGAATCGAAGATATTCACCTGACGTTCCAGTACCGTACCATCGGCTAGCGATCGCCGCACGACGACCGTTCGCAGATCTGCCCAATCGGTACTCCCACCCGCCGCCACAATCGCTTCGTCTACTTCTGCGCCCGGTACGAGGTTATAAAATCCGGGTTTTACCACTTCCCCCATCACCGTAATCGTTGCCGGACGAGGATTAGAAAGAGTGCTGGTGACATCGGGGTTTTGGTAGAGATAGCGCTGTCCCAATAGGTAGCTAATCTTAGAACTTAACTCTTCTAGCGTTAGCCCGATCGCGGGAACTCCCCCCAAAATCGGTACGACAAAGTTTCCCTCGATATTAATTGTCCCTTGGGCGTTGAATTCGGGGAAGTTAGCCACTTGCACCGACAGGTTGTCGCCAATTCCCAGACGATAGCGACTGAAGGGGTTGTTGTAGTCGAATTGAAAATTTTGCGGTGCGGGACTGGTGGGCGGAATTGGACTTTGGGGACCAAACGTTTCTGGGGGCGGTGGATTGTTGAAATCAAAAGTCGGCGGCGGGCTGTTGGAATTAAAAACCGGCGGCGGATTATTGTTATCGAAGGTGCGCGGCGGGCTGGCGGGGGGCTGTTCGGGGATGACGGGTAGGGGGATTTGGGCGGTTTGTTGGGGGGGATGGGGGGAGGGGGTGACGGAGGGAGGGGGTGAGGGGGTGATGGGGGGATGGGGTGAGGGTGCTTCGACTTCACCCAGCGCACTGAGGACGGGGAGAGGGGGGGATGGTGCTTCGACTTCGCTCTGGACAGGCAGCGCACCGGGGAGGCTGGGAGGGGTGAAAGGCGGCGCAATGACTGCATTTTCAACTTCTTCAGCGCTAGCTGAGCTTTGAGGCTCATTGATTTCGGCAGCCAGGGAGAATTTAGCACCGGCTAAAACCGAAATACCCGCGATTAACAACAGCATTGAAGAATTGCGAACGCTTTTCATCCTTCCAGTTCTCCCTACTTCTGATTTTTCGGATTCCGCGTTGCCGCGATCGCCGTTTCGTGGACTTGTTGGGCTAAAGTTGCCATTTTGTCTCGAACCGGGGCAATTTCGGCAAGCGGCGCGATCGGCATTTGGATGCTAATCGCGATCCACGGTTGGCGATATCCGCGCAATTGCGCGCTTTGGTCGGCGGCGAACCAGGCGGCGGGGTTGGGGTTGCCGCCCTCGGGCCAAGCGTACCATTGAGCGACGGCAAAGGTAGCGCGATCGCTCCAGGCTCGGAAGAAGCGCGTTTCGATGGGAATCTTGCCTTTTTCGCTTTCTACTTCAAATTTTAACGAACTGCGAGAATCGGTTTTCCAGCGATCGAGTCCTTTAATATCCACCCAATCGATTTCGGGTTGAGCTTTAGGGTCGTTTTGCGGTCGTAGTAGCAAGATAATCGGTTTGCTGGCGGGATCGGTGTTGGCTTCGGGTTGAATTTTTTGAACGAACCATTTGTGTCCCCCGATACTCGCTTGTTCTCCCTCTAGGGTTTTCCATCCGGGAACGGAAAGTCCCGTTGTCGTCAACTGTCTGAGTTGCGCGAGGTTTTCCACGGGAAGGGGTTTTTTCCAAGTCCATTTCCCGCTTAAGTAGTGGGGAACTGCACCGATGGCGAGAATGAGTAGGAAGAGGGCGATTAGGGCAATGCGAGCGATGCGCGATCGCGTTACGGATTGAGAGGGGCGAGCGACTTCAACGGTGTTAGAACTCATGGATTTGACTCCTCGGGAGTTTCAGTCGGTTCTGCCACGGGGCTGGGTTCTGGCTGCTCTTTCATGGGTGCGGGGTTGCGATCGAAATATTTGATAACTTCGAGCAAAACAACAATTAAACCTAGCATACAAGTCGAGTAAACGTCGCCTCCCCAACCTTCATGCAGCCAAGCAAAGGCCCCTTCATTCCCCGTACCGTGGAAGTAGGTAAGCAGCGTGTTGCGAACGATATTGCCGGAAATGCTAATCGCGATCGCCCCGAGGAGCAGTAAAATCGTTTTTCGGCGCGATCGCAGCGTATCAGTCCAGTACAACAGCATTAGCGCCACGTATAAGCTAGTAAAGAGCATTTTTAGTCCCGCGCAGTAGGGCGCAACTTCTACCAGTCTTCCCCCCACGGTTAAATAAATCCCTTCGACTTGGACGGGAATCCCGAATTGGATCAAAATAAACCCCGCCATCGTTGCAATGAAGGTTTGTAGGGGCAGGGTGTAAGGCGCAAGCAGGTAGGGAATGGCGTTGGGTGTGGCTAGGAAAACCAGCAAGAGCGGAAAGGATAGAAGTTTAAAGCCTTCGATTCCTTTGAGCCAAAGACACAATCCCGCTAAAATGACGGGGAATGATAGGTTCGTCCATTCGCTTAAGCCGGTTAAGTAGAAGATTGTGCCGAGGACGAGAAGGAAGGCTCCGAGGGGATGGGCGCGATCGCGCAAGCGCTGCCATTTTTTGCGTTTCTCCCAAACAATATAAGCCGCAAGCGGCAACCCGATCAGCCCGTGACTAAAATATTCGTGTTCGATACTAATGCTTTTGTGAATCCAGCCATCCACCCAATGCAGTAACAGCGGCGCATAGAGGGCAGTTAAGAGGGCCGCGATCGCCAGATTCAAAAGATTCTGTCGTTCGAGAAACGGTAGGGAGCGTTGACTTTGCATGATTTCAGCCCGTTAAAATTCAAACTTCATAACTTATAAATTAATAATTTCCTGCAAGCACCCTGCTACAGTTTTAACCTGAGTTTCATCCAAACCTGGATACATCGGTAAAGAAATAATTTCTCGCGATAAGGTTTCGGCATTGGGGAAGTCTCCGGCTTGGTAGCCTAGGAACTGGTAAGCGGGCTGGAGATGGCAGGGAATTGGGTAATGAATGCCGGTTTGAATGCCTGCGGCGGCGAGTTTTTCTTGTAGGGTTTCTCGCGTCATCGGGCAAGCTTCGCTAACGCGCGCGACATAGAGATGGTAGACGTGGCCGCTACCGGATTCATTGCGAATCGGAGTAATCCCGCGATCGCGTAACGGTTCTAGGGCGCGATCGTACTGTTGGGCTGCGGTATTGCGCGCCTGATTCCAAGCGCTAAGGTGCGGCAATTTCACCTTGAGAATTGCTGCCTGCAACGTATCCAGACGACTATTGGTTCCGGGGTTGACATGAATGTATTTTTGTGTTGCGCCGTAATTTCGATAAGAGCGCATTGTTTTTGCAACTTGTTCGTCATGGGTAACGAGTGCGCCGCCATCCCCAAAAGCGCCGAGATTCTTACTCGGATAGAAGCTAAAGGCACTCGCTAACCCAATCGAACCAGCGAGGTATCCTTCGCGTTTAGCGAGGTGCGCTTGAGCGGAATCTTCAAACACGATAAGATTGTGGTTGCTGGCAAAATCTAGGAGTTGTGCGGGCGAAACCATTTGTCCGTAAAGATGCACCGGCAGTATCGCTTTGGTTTGCGCCGTTACAACCTTCGCCGCTGCTTCGAGATCGATAAGTGCCGTATCGAGGTGGCAGTCTACTAAAACGGGGGTTGCCTTAGCTTTGAGAACGCCGATAACGGTTGCGATAAAGGTATTGGTGGGGACGATAACCTCATCGCCCTCGCCAATGCCGCACGCTTGCAATCCTAGCGCGATCGCGTCCGTTCCGGAAGCCACCCCAACCCCATAACGAACGCCGCACGCCAACGCAAACGCTCGCTCGAAATCGGCGAGTTCTTCCCCTAACACGAAATTTCCTTGATGGAGAATGGCGCGAACCGCTGCTTCAATTTGAGCTTGAATCGGTTCGTGCTGGAAAGAAAGATCGACAAACGGGATGTGTATAGAACTTGAGGTCATGAGCGATCGCAAAATGAAAATAATGGAGGTAGCCTGGAGACAAAACTGCCTGTTCCTAGTTTATGCCCGATTTTTGGCTGGCTGTCGTCACTCTTAACAATTGCGAGTCACAATAAAAAGAAATATTAGTTGAGCTTAGCTAGCGCGATCGCTGTTATGAAAAAAATTTTTCGTCCCCTATTACAAACCTTTTGCCTGCTTGGACTCCTCAACACAGCCACTCCTCCCGCCTCCGCCCAAATCCAGCAACCGACTCTCGGTGTCATCCCTTCCCAAAAAACCTCGACCGGCTTCGATTCCGACCCACTTCTGTGCGATACTTCCTTTGCACGGGGTTGGTTCTACTGGTATATGGATGCCTTGGGTCAATGTTACATTGTTCCGATGTCCAACCCAGAAGAAGCCGCTCGCCGAGCCGATGAGTTAATCTCTAATTCCTTTTACGTCGTTGTCACTGGCTACGGATTGAGAGATTCCAGCGGCGTTCCTGTAAAAAACAATCCGTTATCGCGTCAATAGCAGACGTTATAAATTCTCGATCGCTCGCTAAGATAGAAGATAAGTCGCGACAACGAGACATAAGAGCCATGTACGACGAAACTACGCTCGAAATTGAGAATGGGCAAATGAAGAAAAGCGCGATCGATCTCGATTGTGCGAAGCTCTTGCTCGAGCAGGCGATCGAACCTAACTCCTTAACCGATGAAATCGACGAGTTTTTTAGAGAAGTTGCTGCACTAAAAGGGCAGAATGTCCGCGATACTGTGGAAGAGATGAGGGTGGGAACCCAAAAATATCTCGATGCAGTTAATACACCTATAGACTACAAAAATGAATTGCCAGAAAATATTCCTTTGTATGTCTCTAAGATAGAGAATATTGCTGAAGGTATTGAATCCTGCTGGGATATTTTCTCTCCAGAGACTCAAACTTTTTTTATTTTACTGTCTCACTATTACTATCGTGCTAGGGAAAGCAATTTTAAGGGTTTGTCTGGATTGACGCTTAAGCTAAAATTGCTGTTACCTTCAATTCGAGTGCGATCGGATTTATATCATCAGTATCGGAACTCTTTTATTTTGATTCCGCAAGCTGTGGAAAAGTCACTAAAGTTAAGAGATAAAAAAGGGACTTCCAAACTTGCGGAAAGAGCAGCAACTTTATCTCAAAAAATTAAGATTAATTTGCAGCCCAATTCAACACTAGATTTTGAGTTTGATTTTAAGGGCGAACCCGAATCAATCATCTTATCCCCTGTAGATTGGGAAATTGTGACTTCCGCTCTTGAAGATTCAGCTGAGCCTAGCGAGCGGTTAAAAGAAGCTATGAAGAAATATTTACAACAGTATAATCCCGAGAGTGCATGAGATGGATTTTCTGTCCGATTGACGACCCCAGAGCAATTCGAGAGCAATTTAACTGCGGTGTAACTGATTTAGATGATTACCTGAAGAAGTTGGCTAAACAGAATCATAAGATAGCTGCTTAAACTATAAAATTTATTCCAAAACGAGAGAATCTTTGATTTTCGCGATCGCGGCTTTCCCAACCCCGCACTTCTCTTTAGCAAGAAAAGACAAGCTTTTAATTTTCGTTTTCTCTCGTTGTACGACAATGGCTTTAGCAGCCTTTTTAGGATTAATCGCTTTCAATCCCGCTTTTTGAACCTTCAAATATTCCAAGACTTCCGCAATCTCTTTCTCTAAAGCAGTCAGGATCGGAACTCTCACGATGTCGCCCGCTTCAACTCGGACGAGATCGAGCATTTCCGGTTTGATAACAATACACCAAACAAAATCGAGTTTTGCTTGTTTCGCAGCTTGCAAAATTTGAATATTTTGCACCGCTTCATATTTATCCTCGCTTAACACTTGAACCATGACTGGGAGAATATTTTTACCCGTTTCCTTCAGTTGTTTTGCAATGTTATTAACAATAACCGGATGAGCATCTGATTTTCCCTTCACGGACTTACAAGGAATTCTTAAAACTCGTCCAATCTCAACATCAAGAATTGAATTTTCATCTTCAAAAAGTGCCATAATTCAATCATCCAAAAAGTGGTGTTGTAAGAAAATTTCCTCAACTAGCTTATGATATAGCTTAGTGATGGGTGAGTTTTGCCAACAGATAACAGGAGCATTTTTATATTCAGCTAGCTTGGTTTGAGCATAAATTGCCAAACGAGTTTTACACTGTTTCCCAATAAAATTCTTTTTTTGAAGCTCTTTTTGAATACATCGTTCTAGTTGAGAAGTTGGGGTTACTCCAGTAGGACAGTTGCTAAATACTAATCCAAGATTCCAAGGGCCAATATAGAGCTTATCTTGCTGTTCTCGCTTATCTCTAACTGTTTTAGCATCCATTTGATATAAATCTGCGGCATGATGTAACGTTTTTCTACTGTAATCTGATGGAATCAGGAGCGTATCGCAGCCAAACAACATCATAACCATTAGATCGTCTCGTGCGGGAGAAACATCTATAAAAATGTAATCATAATCTTTTGCAAGTATATCTAGCATCTTTTTTAGAATTTTAACTTTATCTCTTTGAGAAAAGTTGGTCTTATCATCTCTAATGTTAACTAAAGTATCTTGTTCTCCGGCTAGAATATCGAGAGAAAATGACTTTTTATCGATAGTCGGAAAAGAACGAGATCCGATGCAATGTTTGAGAATAGCACGTGCGTTAGTTGTTTTCCCTGCCTGAAGATCGGTAAAACATTGATATAAACAGTCTTTATGATCTTTAGAATGAATTTGAAACGAGCGCGTTAAGTCCGTTTGAGTATCGAGATCGATCAAAAGAACTTTTTTTCCCGCTAATGCTAATACTGCACCTAAATTCAAGGTATTCGTTGTCTTAGCTACTCCCCCTTTCCGGTTCCAAATAGCAGTAATTAATGCTCTCTTGGGCGCGTTAAAGCAGTGTTCGAGTTGCTGCATTAACTTTGGTATACTGTTTGCTGTCATTCGTTGCAGGGGTGTGAGCGGCAGCACTAAACCATCAACGCGCCTCCAGAGTTGAAAGAAATCGCCATTGATAACTAAACCGTAGGAAGCGAGGCGATTTGGGTGGATATTTGAGTTACTCTTATTCAGATATTGACAAATTCCATTATTGTTATTGGAACCATCGCGATAACCAACCGCTAATCGATACAAGGAATTCGGTTGATGGCATAACTTCAGAAAATCCTCATCGGAAGCAGCATTTGCTAAAGCTGCAATTCGTTTTTTGACTTCAACAACTAAAACCGGCGGTTGAGTTGGATCAGTGAAAATCAGATGGTCGGCTTTTAACCCAGACCCAGTTCCCAAACTAACATTCGATTTTACGAGACCTGTTGAGTAACCGAGTGCCTCAAACATAGGCTGTACTAAGTGAAGTTCTATGCCTTGCTCTGAATAATCCAGAGGAATTTGCTTCCACCGATGGACAATCTTTTGATAACGAGCGGGAATAGCCATAAATAAAATGTGGTAGAAGAAAAATCAAAAAGAAAGGGCAAGCTTTCTGCCTGCCCTCTAATGTTACTTCAATCCTTCCCTTAACTGCCCCTTAGCAAACTCCAAAGCTTCGGGTAACTTACTCGCATCGCGTCCCCCCGCTTGGGCTAAGTTCGGTCGTCCGCCGCCGCCGCCGCCGCATAGTTTGGCGATTTCACCGATAAATTTTCCGGCTTGTAGCTTCTTATCTTTATTCACTTTCGGACTGAAAGCTGCGACTAAACTTACCTTCCCAGCTTCGGGAACGGAGGCGAGAACAACGGCGCTTTCACCCAATTTTTGCTGCAACCGTTCGGCAGCAGTTTTCAAACTTTCGGGATCTGCGCCTTCCATTTGCGCGACTAAAAGTTTATAGTCACCGATGCTTTCTGCTGCTTCTAACAACCGTTCGGACTGACTCAATGCCAGTTGTTTTTTTACCTCTTCTAGTTCCTTCTGCGTTGCTTTTAATTCGGCTTGCAATTTATTAACGCGTTCGGTAACTTCTTCCGGTTGGACTTTGAAGCGATCGCTCAATTCCCGGACGACTTTATCGCGCACGTTGAGGTAATCTAAGATCGCAGGCCCCGCAACGGCTTCGATACGCCGCACGCCCGACGATATCCCCGCTTCGGAGATAATCTTAAACGCGCCAATTTCTGCCGTATTCTCCACGTGAGTGCCGCCGCATAGTTCCATCGATACGCCGGGGAAGTCAATCACGCGCACTTCGCTGCCGTACTTTTCGCCGAACATCGCGATCGCGCCCTTGGTTTTTGCCTCTTCAATCGGCATAATATTAACCTCGGCGGCGTGCGACTCGGAAATCCAAGCGTTCACCAACTCTTCGATCTGCTGCAATTCGTCGGCTGTCACCGGACGCGGTAAATTAAAGTCAAACCGCAAGCGATCGAACGCGACTAAGGAACCCGCCTGCGAGACGGACTCATCGACAATCTTCTTCAAAGCGGCTTGTAACAGGTGCGTTGCGGTATGATTGGCTTGCAAGCGACGACGACAAGCGCGATCGATTTGGGCGGTGACGACATCGCCGATTTGCAAGCTGCCGCGATCGATGCGTCCTTCGTGAATGAACAGATTTGAGGCTTTTTGTACGTCCTCAATGCGAATCAGTAGGTTATCGCCGCTTAAGTAGCCTTTATCGCCGATTTGTCCGCCGGATTCTGCATAGAATGGCGTTTTATCGAGGATAACGCGCACTTCCGTTCCGGCTTCTGCGGCTTCTACCATCTGCCCATCGACGACAATAGCAGTAATCGTCGCGATCGCGTGCGGATCGCTGTAACCGAGGAATTCCGTCCCTTGCAAGTCTGTCGAAACGCCGTCGAAGTCTTCGCCGTCGGTCAGATCGATGATTCTATAGGCTTTACGGCCGCGATCGCGTTGTTTTTCCATTTCTGCTTCAAAACCGGCGCGATCGACCGTTAAGCCCTGTTCTTCGGCGATTTCTTCAGTCAGTTCAAACGGAAAACCATAGGTATCAAATAATTTAAACGCATCCGACCCAGAAATTTCGGTTTGATGCAAATTGGCGGCTTGTCCGACGATCTCAGCTAACAGTTTCTCGCCTCGTTCTAACGTCTTGGTAAACTGCACTTCTTCCCGCTGCAATTCTTCCTTAATTTGCTCGGATTTTTCGCGCACGATCGGGTAAACGGCTTCTGAGAGTTGAATCGCGGTTTCTGCTACCTTCGCGATGAACTCGCCTTCAATCCCAATTAAACGGCCATGACGAACCACGCGCCGAATCAAACGCCGTAAAATATAACCGCGCCCTAAATTAGAAGCCCTCACGCCATCAGCAATTAAATGCACGACCGCCCGAACGTGATCCCCGATCACTTTTAAGGAAACTTGGGTCTTATCGTCGGCTTTGCTGTAATCAATTCCAGCAATTTCTGCGGCAGTTTTAATAATCGGAAAAATGAAATCGGTTTCGTAGTTATTGGGGACGTTTTGGAGGATTTGCGCCATGCGTTCCAATCCCATCCCGGTATCGATATTTTGGTTTTGCAACGGCGTTAAGTTGCCATCGATATCGCGGTTATATTGCATGAATACCAAGTTATAAAACTCGATAAACCGCGTATCGTCTTCGAGATCGATTTCTTTATCGCCTTTTTCGGGATGAAAATCGTAGTAAATCTCGGAACAAGGGCCACAAGGGCCGGTTGGGCCGGATACCCAAAAGTTATCGTCCGCACCCATGCGTTGAATGCGATGTTCGGCGATGCCAATTTTGTCGCGCCAAATGGCAAAGGCTTCGTCATCTTCTTCGTAAACGCTGGGGACGAGACGTTCTGGGGGCAAACCAAAGACTTCGGTGGACAGTTCCCACGCCCACGCGATCGCTTGTTCTTTAAAATAGTCCCCAAAGCTAAAGTTGCCCAACATCTCGAAAAAGGTGTGGTGGCGCGCCGTGCGTCCGACATTTTCAATATCGTTGGTACGGATGCACTTCTGCGAGGTGGTGGCGCGGGGGGTAGGGGCAGGTTTTTGCCCGAGGAAGATCGGTTTAAAGGGTAACATCCCCGCGATCGTTAATAAAACGGTGGGATCTTCCGGGACGAGGGAAGCACTGGGGAGAATTTTGTGCTGCCGTTCGGCGTAGAAATTTAAGAATTTATCGCGAATTTCGCTGCCGCTTAAGTATTGGAGAGAGTAAGTCATAATTCGTTCGTTGTATATCGTATCGGGCATTCGTTCTATTGTAGACTACCTGTCATCACATTTACTGGCTTCGCACCCATAATCTAAGTTTCCGGATTGGTTTGCTAGGTTAGCGATCGCGGGGCTTCTTCCAGAGATCGTAAAGACTAGAAAAAAGGCTTTATCGTTCCTCATTTAACTCTGAAGATCGGTTTTTAGAATACGGATTTTCCGGCTCACGATCTTTGCTGGATATAATTAATCTTGTCAGCTTGAAGCAGGTTAAATCCAAGCTGTATAATTCTCTAAAAAGTGGGGAGTAAGCATTTTCAACGATTATCCGATCGCGGTGTGAAGAGTTCGGGCTAGATTTCTCGGTTGTTTATCGATCCAATAAAAACGACAATAGAGAGAGTATGAATATAGAAATTTTTCCTTGTTCTATTCATCATCTTGAAACGCTGATTGAGGGTAAAAAAGCTTTTCAAGCGGCTTATCATCTGGACGCGATTGAAGGGTATATGCCATTTGAAGGCGCACTTGAGTATATTCTAAAGCAGATGAAAGATTCGCAAATTTGGCATCCTTGGTTGCCCTACTTGTTTGTCTTTTCTCCCGATCGCGCTTTAGTTGGGCTGGGCGGCTTTAAGTCAGTTCCCGATCCTCAACGAAGCGTTGAAATTGGCTATTCAATCGCTCCTTCTTATCAAGGTAGAGGTTTCGCCACATCGGCAGCAAAAAAACTGATTGAGATAGCCTTTGAATCGCAGCTTGTCGATCGCGTTTTTGCGCATACGCTAGCCGAACCCAATGCTTCAACGCGAGTTTTAGAGAAGTGCGGAATGACGCAAGTTGCAGAAGCTTTTGAGCCTGATATCGGGAAGGTTTGGCGGTGGGAAATCGAGCGAGTTTAAGTTGGAATTCGGCAATCATTAAATCTGAAGAGATTAAACTCAATGGCAACCAGCACTATTGCGAATTTAGTAGAACTGCTCGAAACTTTGCCGCCAGAACTTCAGGAACGAACGGTAGAACATTTGCGGGAATATATTGCCAATCTGCAAGATGAAGCGCGGTGGGATGCGTCGTTTAGTCGAACGGAAACTGCTTTGATTGCGGCAGCAAAACGGGCGAAACAAGAACGGGCTGCGGGAAAAGCAACTGCAATGGATTACGATCGGTTATGAAATCGGAAGTTCTTCCCTCTTTCTGGGTTGAGTATCGAAAACCTAGTTTTGGATTGGCAGTCACGACGATTATGAAAGGTTTTTCGGCTAGTGGTTTGTCAAAATTTATTTAAAGTAGGAGAAAGGAATGCGACGATCGCGACAGCAGAACTTTCAGCCCGCGCGATCGCGAATTTGTCCCTAAAGATATCGGGCGAAAACAATTCAGCACGCCAGCGCACGCCAGGAAATAGGGGTTAGCCCCCCCATCCTGCTTTGTCGCTTAGAGCTTATCCTAATGAAGAGTTTGTTAAAAAAAATCCCCAGCTGGCGCTAGGGATTGTTTAGGGTGCATCTACTCTTTATTACAGTTCGCAGTTATTCCCTCTGATTCGGGAAAGTTTTTAAAATCCTTCTAATTTCGCAGTCACTTTCAGATCGAACTCCTCCTCAAATACGTCTTTTTTGTAGTTCAAGTTCCACAACTCCAATTCGCAGGTATCGTCCGGGTAAGTGGGAGTGAGGTGTAGAATGAGTTCGCGCTCTTGAGGAGCGTACTCGCATTTAACCCGGGAGATTGCACCGATTTGTCGCCGGTCGAGGGCGACAGCAAGCCGTAAAATCGCACTAACTTGAGAGACGAGGAGGCGGCGATCCTTACTGGGCAGGTTGCAGAAGTTCGGATGTCGTTTCTTGGGTTTGCTCTTGCGATGGTAGCGGGCGATATTGGCGATGAGTTCGAGTTCGAGTTCGCTAAAGCCGAGCAATTCGGCATTGCGAATCAGATAATAGGAGTGTTTGTGATGGGCGGTGTGGGAGATATAAACCCCGCAGTTATGCAGGAGTGCAGCAGTCCAGAGTAATTCGCGTTCCGTTGCGCCCCAATGATGAAGCAACCCTTGAGTTTGGTCGAACAGACTCAGGGCAAAATTGGCGATGCGATCGCTGTGTTCCAAATCAACGTGATATTTGCGCGCGATTTTAATGGCATTGCGTTCCCGGACTTCGCTTTGGTAGCGTAGTCTGTCTTCAATTAAGCCGTGGGCTAGCATCCAATCGACTAAAACGCCTTCACGCAGGGCGCGCTCGCACACTTGTACGGATTCGACACCGAGCATTGTCATCGCTTCCCAGAGAACAACCGCCCCAGCAACGATGATTTCCGCTCGTCTAGCATCCATCCCTGGAATTTTAACCCGTTCTTCGTAGGATAAAGCAGCTAATTGCTGCACGATCGCGTCGAGATCGCTGAGGGCGAGGCTGTAACCTTGAAGGGAATTGGGTTCGCAGCCCGATTTCGCGATCGCATCGAGAGTGGCGAGGGTTTTAATCGTTCCGGAAGTACCAATTCCTCGCAGGTACTCGCTAGGTTGCAACTGGGCGCGCAACTCCTCAATCGGGCGCTCGAGCATTCCCCGCACGTAAGCTTGCAAGTAGCCAAACTCTTGGGGATTAATCGGATCGCTATGGACGAAATCTTGGGTCAGCCGTACTGCACCGATCTTAGAACTGCTTAAAAAGCGGGGTTGGTGACTGTCGGCGAGAACCAACTCCGTCGAACCGCCGCCAATGTCGATAATGACGTGGGGCTGGTTCTGGAAATCCATACAAGATAAAACGCCGAGATAGATGCGCCGCGCTTCCTCTTGTCCGGAGATGAGATTGACTTCTAAACCCAGTTGTTCGGCAATTTCGAGCAGAAAATCTTGACCGTTGGGCGCTTCCCGCATCGCGCTGGTGGCGACGGCGATTGTTTGTTTGACCTTGAAACTGGCGGCTAAATCCTGGCAGCGTCGCAGAGTTGCGATCGCGCGTTGCATCGCTTCTGGGGTTAAGCATTTGGTTTTGGGGTCGCGATCGCCCAATCGTACCGTATCCTTTTCCCGAGCGATAATACTAAAAGCAGGCAAGCTCGGTTCAATACGCGCGATCGCCATATGAATCGAGTTTGTTCCGATATCGATAGCCGCCAAGTTGAAGTCTTCCGAAAGCTCGGAGATGTTGGCACGTAAGGGTTTCGTGTTTTGCTGAATCATGGAATTAACCATCGGCTCTAATCTCTCCCAACTTGATTTTCCCACCCTCGCGGCGCTACTCCCTCGAGCGAGACAAGATTTCGGCGTAAAGCTGCAAGGGGAAAAGCCCTACACATAATACAGTTTTTTGTCAAGGCGCGTTCTAGACTGGCTCTCCAGCCCTAATTGAAGCGATAATTTGAGTTGACAGGCGCGAAAAGACTTCAGTTTTCCGATTCCCGCCTGCTGTTTGCTGTTTACCGAACTTACGCTCGTGCAATCCCTCAATTCCTCCGAACCGACTTGGTTAACCGTCCTGCGATTGCTGCGCTGGGATAAGCCCGCCGGACGCTTGATCCTCATGATTCCAGCGCTGTGGGCTGTCTTTTTAGCCGCGCAAGGTCAGCCCCCACTCCCCCTCGTCGGTACGATCGTTTTGGGGAGTTTAGCCACCAGTGCGGCGGGCTGCGTTGTTAACGATCTCTGGGATCGCGATCTCGATCCGGAAGTGGAAAGAACCAAAAATCGTCCTCTGGCTTCCCGCGCGCTGTCGGTCACGACGGGGATTGTCGTCGCGATCGCGTCCCTCGCCTGCGCCGCCGTTCTCGCACTCTATCTCAATCCGCTCAGCTTTTGGCTATGCGTCGCTGCCGTCCCCATTATCATCGCCTATCCCCTCGCCAAGCGCTTTTTTCCCGTCCCCCAACTGGTTCTCTCCCTCGCTTGGGGGTTCGCCGTTCTGATTAGTTGGACGGCCGTCACCCGTCACCTCGAACCCGCAACTTGGCTGCTGTGGGGGGCTGTCGTTCTCTGGACGCTTGGTTTCGATACCGTCTACGCCATGTCCGATCGCGAGGACGACCGGCGCATCGGCATTAACTCCAGTGCGTTGTTTTTCGGGCAATACGCCCCCCTCGCCGTTGGAGGCTTTTTTGCGGGAACGGCTGTCCTTTTAGCCGTTCTGGGGATGAATTTACACCTCTCAGCGCTTTTTTGGCTAACGTGGGGGGTTGCTTTGGGGGTCTGGCTGTGGCACACCGTGCAACTCAACCGCGAAACCGTCCCGCATCCCCTCTACGCCGCCGTTTTCCGCCAGAATGTCGTCATTGGTTTTATTCTCCTCGCGGGCATGATTTTGGGGTCGCTTCTCCCCTAAACTCCACGATTCCGAATTACGAATTCCAAATTACGTCTGATGTGCATTATCCAAAAGTCTTGATTTCCCTCACCCCCAGCCCCTCTCCCAATCGGTGGGAGAGGGGAGAAAGAACAGTAAGAGCGATCTTTCTGGCTTCTAATTCACATTAGGCGTAAATTACGAATTACGAATTAACCCTACCTTGCCCATTGCTCGAGCAGATAATCGTAAAAAGCTTCGCGATCGACCGATCGCACCACTCGCACCGGACGGCCGCCGGGACGCACTTTCACTTGTCCCTGACTGCGCCCTGCGGTGACGATTTCGGTTTCGTATTCTTCGAGGCGGTAGAGTTCGGGACGAGCGAGGTAGGCAGTGGCTAAAACGTCCCAGCAGTAATAGTTTTGGGGCAGAGCGAGGGCGTAGCACAATCCAGCGAGTTCTGAAATCGGATGGTGGCGCTGTTTGGCAAGTTTGTGGATAAACTCCGAGGTGACGGGAACGGTGTTGGTGATGTCAAGCGGGCAAATAAAGATGGGAATTTGCGTTTTCCAGACGCGATCGACAGCCAGCGGATCCCAGAACGCATTCCATTCTGCCGAACCATCGTGTTCCGGGGCAAAATTTTTTTCGACATTGCCTGGAACCTCAAGCGCGCCCCCCATCCAAACCAATCGCTCGATCTTGGGTTCGATGTGCGGTGCTACCGCGATCGCCTCAGCAAGAGTCGTCAGCGGCCCCGTTACGATTAAACTGACGGGTTCGCTACTTTCCTCCAAAACTTTAACCATGAATTTCGCACCCGACAGGCGAGCTAAAGGCGTTTCAATCGTCTCCTGTTGATTGAGAATGGGAAAATGATCGATGGTGATGCAATCGCGTCGATAAACGGACGGAAAGGGATTGATACCCCGTACCCGACTTTCGACGACAGGAATATCCGTGCGCTGCATCAAATCGAGAATTTTTCGAGTGACCTGAAGAGCGGATTCGATGTAGCAGTCCGCTGGCGTAACGATTACGCCCAGCGGTTGGAACTGTTCCATTGTCATCAGCAGGATGGTCGCCAGAAAATCATCAATCGCTCCATCTTGATCCATTAAGACTAATTTTTTGGACATAGATCTTCCCCAATGTTTGAAGGCTAGACAAACGGGCAGAACGCCCGAGGGTATCTGCAAAACAGAGCGCGTCAATATCCTGACGCTCTCCCATTACTATTCTTAAAATTCCCGACTCTACTGTTGCGATTTTAGTGTTCGGTCGGGGAACAGTGACATCTTATTTTTATTTTACAAAATAAAATTAGGTCGTAGGATGATAGCAGCTTAGAAAACTTTAGAAAACTTATTTCTGAGGAAGTGTGCCAAAATTCAACAGCAGCCGTTAAATTAAAGTATTCAAATCCTCCCGAACTATGTCGATTGAATTTTTACCGTTTCAATGCCAGATCGATACCGTTATCATCGCAGGCGCTTGTCTGTGGTCGCTGGCGCTGTACCTCGGTTTGGCATCAGTCCGGGAGCTTATAACGGGCTGGCTCGATCGCTGGTTTAACTTTGCCGAACGCTCGCTGTATACTTCCGTGCAAGAATTTGAACGGACGCGAGCGGCTCGGGAAGCTCAAAATGCTTTCTACGCTTCGCTGCTAAGTATCATTCCTTTTTTGGGGGCGGGGGCGCTCTGCAATTGGGGTTTGGAAGCGAGTTTAGGTCGCAGTTGGTCGGTGAGCGTTGGCATTTTAGCCTGCGTGAGTTGTGGATTGTATGAATTAGGACGGCGGCAAGGGGAATTATAAAGTTAACTCAAACTTAGCGAATTCTAAAGTTCTATGGAGTATCCTTCGCTGCGTTCTCTTTTCCTAATTATCTTGAGGGTGCTAAGTTGCTATGATTGCTGATAAAAAAATTTGGGATTGCTTATCTTTTACCGATACCGACAACCGACAATTGAGTAAAGTGGCAACAGCAGTCGAGATTGCTTTGCTAGAAGGCGAGGATTTAGATGCTACGATCCATAAAGCTCATACGCTTTGGAAACAAGGAGAGCGCGACAAGGCGATTGCCCTATTCAATCAAGCGGCTGCGATCGATGCCAATTACGTGCAAAAATGGCTCGACGGTGCGAAAGAAAGGTATCTGAATTTGTTGCAGCACGCTGCTTCGATCCGCACTTATAACCGTACTTTAGATACGGCTCCCGCGCGCGTTAAAACTTGGTCTCGCCTGCAAACAGGAATGCTTTCTTCCCTCGAACAGTGGGAGCAAGCGCTTACCTCCTACGACCAGTTACTCGAAGTGCAACCGAACAATCATTTAGCTTGGTATTATCGCGGCGATGCGCTGCTGGAACTGCAACGAGATGATGAGGCAGTTGCGGCGTTTAAACGAGCCGTCGAAAACGAGCCGCGAGCCAAGGGAGGATGGTTGATGCGCGTTCGCAAGCTAATCCGCAGCCAGCACTTCAAAGAAGCGATCGCGCTGTGCGGTTACGTTTGCGTCTCCCTAAAAGCCAAAGCTTCTCCCAGCGACGCTCTCAGTTCGTCAGTGCGGCAAGAATTTCACGACAGTTGGAAGCAATTAGGGGCTTATTTCGATCGCCTGGAAGGTTCTTCCGAAGCCGAAAAAGCCTATCAACGCGCGATCGCTTTCAAAGCCGACGAAATCGAAACCTGGCTGCTGCGAGCCGAAGCTTGCGAAACCCTGCAACGCTACGCAGAAGCGATCGATTGTTACGATCGCATCTTAGCGCTTGACTCGGAGAATGTCGCGGCGCAAACCGCTCGCCAAAAGCTCCAATCGCCGCTATTGTAACCGTTCAGCCCCCCATAAAAAATGCGTACTCAATACTACGTCGCTTCGAGTCTCGACGGATTTATCGCCGACTCCAACAATTCCTTGGATTGGCTCTTGCAATTCGGAGAAGTAGCAGGAGAGCGGTACGAGAGATTTCTGGCCAATGTTGGCGCGCTCGCAATGGGCTCGACCACTTACGAATGGCTGCTCGAGCATCATCTTCAACTGGATTCAGACTCTCCCCAAGCATGGCCCTACGAGCAACCGACGTGGGTGTTTAGCTCTCGCGTCTTGCCGAGAGTGGAGGGAGCAAATCTTTACTTCGCCAGCGGCGACGTGCGACCGGCTTATGACAAAATGGCAGAAGTGGCGGGCGAGCGTAACCTCTGGATTGTTGGTGGCGGCAAGTTAGCAGGGCAATTTTACGATCGCGCCTTACTCGATGAGATTATTGTCTCGATAGCCCCCGTGCTGCTGGGAGACGGCGTGCCGCTCCTACCGTACCGAATTGCTCGACCGCCCCTCGTGTTGCGGGAGATAACCCCCATAACGCCTTTTGTCGAACTTCAGTATCAAGTTAATTACAACGAATGAGAGATGGCGCTCAAAGCGAATTAATTGTCGAAGCCGGTCGAGCCGAAAAGCATTACTGGCAAGACTTATGGAGATACCGAGAGTTATTTTATTTCCTCGCTTGGCGCGATATCCTCGTGCGCTACAAACAAACCGCCGTCGGCATGGCTTGGGCATTATTGCAACCCTTCCTAACAATGATCGTCCTCACCGTTGTCTTCGGAAAAATTGCCAAACTGCCCTCCGAAGGCGGTGCGCCTTATCCCATCCTCGTCTTCTCTGCCCTGTTGCCTTGGCAATTTTTCTCCAACTCGCTTTCCGCTTGCAGCAACAGCTTGCTTTCTAATGCCAACTTAATTTCTAAAGTTTATTTCCCCCGATTGATCGTTCCCGCGAGCGCTGTCGTGGTGAGTTTCGTCGATTTCTTGGTTTCGGGAATTATCCTGCTGGGTTTGATGGCGCGGTATAACTTTTTACCAACCTGGCAAATTATCTTTCTGCCAGCTTTCATTGCGATCGCAGCCCTAGCAAGCCTGGGTGCGGGGTTGTGGCTTGCTGCCCTCAACGTTGAATACCGAGATTTCCGCTACATCGTTCCTTTTATGATTCAATTCGGTCTCTATATTTCCCCCGTCGGCTTCAGCAGCACCATCGTTCCGGAACAATGGCGCTGGTTGTACTATCTCAATCCCCTCGTCGGCGTTATCGACGGATTTCGCGCTTGCATTATCGGCGGTTCGGGAAGCGTTTATTGGCCGGGATTTGCCCTCTCGGGCGGCTTGCTTTTATTGCTATTGGCGAGCGGGATATGGTACTTTCGCAAAATGGAACGGACGTTCGCCGATGTCATTTAGGTTAGTATGTCAGATACGGTAATTCGGGTTGAGAATCTGGGGAAAAAGTTTATTATCGGCCACCAGCAGGAACCTTACCGAGCCTTGCGCGACGTTCTCGCCCAAAATGCTCGAGCCATAGGGCGAGCGATCTTGCGTCCGGGACAAAAGACTAAAAACCCCGCCCGAGAGGAATTCTGGGCGCTGAAAGATATATCCTTTGAAGTGAAACAAGGCGATCGCGTCGGATTAATCGGGCGCAACGGTGCGGGTAAATCCACCCTCCTAAAAATCCTCAGTCGCATTACCGAACCCACCACCGGACGCATTTTTCTTAGAGGGAGAGTGGCGAGTTTATTGGAGATTGGAACCGGGTTTCATCCCGAACTCACCGGGCGCGAAAATATTTTTCTCAACGGTGCGATTCTGGGGATGAGTCGGGCGGAAATCGCGCGCAAATTCGATGCAATTGTCGCCTTTGCTGAAGTTGAAAAGTTCCTCGATACGCCCGTCAAACGTTATTCTTCCGGGATGCACGTCCGCCTCGCTTTTGCTGTGGCAGCCCATTTAGAACCGGATATTTTGATCGTCGATGAAGTTCTCGCAGTAGGCGATGCTCAGTTTCAAAAGAAATGTTTGGGCAAAATGGAGGATGTGGGGAAAGAAGGACGCACGGTGTTATTCGTCAGTCATAATATGGCAGCGGTGGAGAAACTTTGCGATCGCGGCGTAGTATTACAACAGGGAAAAGTCTTGGCGACGGGCAGCCAAACCGACGCGATCGCGCGTTATTTAGTGGGTTTGTCGGAAGGACAGCTTTCGCTGCGCGATCGCACCGATCGCCAGGGTTCTGGGGAAATTAAAGTCGTCGCGATCGATATTCGCGATGAAGACGGCAACTTATTAGATATGGTGCAATCGGGACAAACAATTGATGTTTATCTCCACTTTGAAAAATCGCCCGATTTCGCTCCCTCGCACATCATTGCTAGCGTTTCTGTGAAAACACAACTCGATCTTCCAATTTTTCTCCATCACAATCGCTTAATTCGCTACCAATTCGATCGCATTCCCGAATCCGGAGCCTTTGTCTGTCGGATTCATCGCCTTCCCCTCCCCGCTGCTACCTATCAGCTTGCCTATTCTTTAATACAGGATAATTTGTTTTTAGATTATCTCGAAAATGCCGCTCCTTTAGATGTCACCCAAGGCGATTTTTACTCCTCCGGCGAAATCCCCCCCTTCTCTCATGGTGTTTGTTTAGTCAATGCTGGATGGCGACTCGAACCCAAAATAATTTGAAAGAAAAGCGAGTATTTACTATTATCTTATTGGGTTTGTTTCGACTGCCACATTATTATGCACGTTGAAGATTGTTGCCAAGCACTGCTTTGTTATTTACTTCCCAAACTCGATCGCCAGAGATTGGGGTTAACCGTCGATATTGGGGTCGGGACTTTTGCGTTTTATTGCGAACTCTTCGATAAATTGAAGTTTAAAACGCTCGCTGTCGAACCGTTGCCAACCCAACAACTTCGACACCTCTGTCAATACAGAAATATTCCTTTAGTTGAAAGCTGTATTTCAGAAGCTGAGGGCAAAGTTAAGCTTTATATCGGCACTTATGAAGGTGAAGAAAATCTCAATCTGAATTCTTTACGTTCGGACTGGTGGGGAATCACCAGTACAGCAAAAGAAGTTCCCTCAATGCGCTTAAAAAAATTGTTTGAAAATCATCCTATTTCGCAAATTACTTGTTTGAAAATCGATGTAGAAGGGCTAGAATATGCGATTATTCAACAGTTAACGGAGTTGCCCAGCGGACTTCTGCCTAAAGTTTTGATGTTTGAGTATGGGGGGGGATGTACGAAGGCTGAGAACAAGGGCGGTTGGTCTGAGGAAATTTTAGCGGGGACGATGAAATCGTTAGAAGTTCTCCGAGATTTGGGATACAATAGCGCGATTTTAGTCGATTCCGCTGCCGATACAGAAGAACAAGTTTTCTCTTTGTCAGATTTAAACTTAACCCCAGAATCCATTTTCTCTCCACACTATATCTACGGCAATATCATCGCCTTGCGAGGAATAGAAGTTTCTACTGAGGAAATCTCAGCCATTTGTCAGCCTTATCGGAATAATCAACTTCCATCTCCTCCCTTACCCTTAAAAGAGAAATTATTCGATCGCGCCTTGCGGAAAATTCGTTATCTACTGACCCCCAAGTTGTGTTAAAAATTTACCCGAATCTCGAATTTAAGGCTTCGTGTCCCCAAGATGGAGTAACCTTGCAATGGTTAGGCGTTGCGATTCCGGGGATGCGGTGTTTAGCGGATGGAATTTGTCCGACTTGCAATGCCCGCTACTATGCAGATTTACCCGTTTCTCACGCCTTAGAATTGCCAATGATTTTGAATCGGGAAACGGGAGAAATTTACGACCCTAAAGATGTAGAATGGTTTCGCCGTCCCTTAAAAGAAGGATTTCGCGCGCCGATTGAAGAAGAAATCGTGCCGCAGGTGCATCGGTTTTTAGAATGCGATCGCATTATTATTGTAAATTGTCTTGACTACCTTTACGGTCATTGTTTGTTAAAATTACTCAACGTTCAGCGGCATCTCGACGAACATCCCGAACTCGGATGTTGCGTTCTGGTTCCCTCGCAATTGTTGCATTTGGTTCCCGATGGTGTTGCAGAAATTTGGGAGTTTCCGCGATCGATTTCTGAGGGGGGTAAATGGTATTCTTCCCTGCAACGTTGGATAAACGAAAAAATTTCCAATTACCAAGAATGCTATCTCAGTCCTGCTTATTCGCATCCCAGCCATCGGGTTTACGATTTGCGGCGTTTTGTGCGTAATTTGCCCGATCTTTCCGATAAAATTCGCGATCGCGCTCCGATTATTTTATTCAGCTATCGCGAAGATCGCCCTTGGGGTAGAACTCTACAACAACAGCAGCAGAAATTGCAAAATCTTTACGAGCGTTTGAGTCGGATTTTTCCGGAAATGCTGTTTGTTTTAGTCGGTTTTGGGAGGGAAAATCGGATTCAAAATACCGGCGCTGAAGTGTTAGATTTAAGAGCAGAGAAATTTGAGGTAGAGCGCGATCGCTTGTGGATGGCTTATATGAGTGTAGCGGATTGCGCGATCGGCGTACATGGTTCTAATATGCTCCTCCCTTCTGGTTTGGCAAAATCTACCATAACTTTAGTCCCGCGATCGCGCCTCGGTAATATTTTCCAAGATACTTTATTTCCCCACAATCTCCACGATGCGCGCGATATTCTCTTGCAATATCGCTCGATTTATGGTAGTGAAGACCTTTCCGATCTTCGCAGTTCTACCGTCGCTGAAATTGCGATCGCTCTGTTGGCTTTTCAACAACAGCAGTCTTTTTGGTTTAAAGTAGGCGAAGAGGAAATTTCTTCTCCTGAAGTATCTCGCGTGCAACAGTTTGCGACGCAATACTTTCTACCCTTTCCTTTTCGTCCATTAAGGATTTATGGAAAACTGACCCTCAGAGTTAAAAATTTTCTGAACGATTACTTAGAGCGCTTAGACGAGCGGTAATAAATGATACCCTTTGTACAAAGGCAGTTGGGCGATTTTTACCTTAAAAAATACTAAAAAATGATTGAAACTCCTGTTGTTTTGTTTGTATTCAATCGTCCAGACTTAACCGAAATTGTCTTTAATGCAATTGCTCGAGTCAAGCCCAAAACGTTGTTTGTGATTGCAGATGGTCCCCGCTTCCCTGAAGAAGTAGAACTTTGTAAAAAAACGAGAGAAATCATTAATAAAGTAGATTGGAAGTGCGAACTTTTTACAGATTTTTCTGAAGTCAATCTTTACGCAACTCCCCGTATTCATAGCGGCTTAAACTGGGTATTTTCGCAAGTTGAAGAAGCTATTATTTTTGAAGATGACTGTCTGCCGAGTGATTCTTTCTTCACATTCTGCGAAGAACTTCTCTCGCGATATAGAAATGACGATAGGATTATGCACATTAGTGGTAATAATTTTCAAGGATCGCACCCTAGAACTTCCTATAGTTACTATTTCTCTAAGTACCTTCACGGGTGGGGGTGGGCATCCTGGCGACGTGCATGGAAACATCTCGATCTATCCATGAAAACTTGGTCTGAATTTAAACAGGAGGGATTACTCGATTTAGTCTGCGAAGATCGATGGGAAAAGCTGTACTGGATACAAGTTTTCGATCGCTGTTTTACGGATGGACACTTTGAATGGGATTATTCCTGGCTTTATACCGGTTGGAGTCAAAACAGATTATCAATTATTCCTAATGTTAATCTTGTTTCTAATATTGGATTTCGGGCTGATGCTACTCATCTCAAAAATGGAAATAGTCCACTCGCTAATATTCCTGCGGTTGAATTAGAAAACATTAAACATCCTCCTTGCGTCGTGCGGCATAAAGAAGCAGATAATTATACTTTTGACTATGTTTTTGGAGGCAAAAAGTTAAAAGAGTTACACACAATTCGCGGGAAAATAGCTTGGCGAATCGAACGTTTATATGAGAAGATGAAAGGTAAGATTTGAACTTAAGTTAATAGAGTGCAATATTGTGAATAATAGAAGCGATTAAGCCAGCAAAATGAACGTTCTACATCTCAATCAATCGGATATCGGGGGAGGTGCGGCAATTGCTGCTTATCGTCTCCATCAAGGATTATTGGCAAAGGGGGTAGAATCGCGCTTATTAGTGGGGGCAAAAAAAACGAGTAGCGATCGCGTCGCTGTCGTTCCTCGTCAGTTAAAAATAGAAGCCCAACTCTCTCGCCTCAATCGCATCCCCAGCCTCAACTACCTTAATGTTATTAGCAGCTTCAATCTCCCGCAACATCCTTTTTTCCAAGAAGCTGATGTTCTGAACTTACATAACCTCCATACTGGCTATTTTAACTATCTTGCAATTCCGAAACTAGCAGCAGCAAAACCAACGGTTTGGACGCTACACGATTTATGGGCTTTTACCGGACATTGTTCTCATCCCTACGATTGCGATCGCTGGAAAATTGGCTGTGGAAAATGCCCTTACCCAGATACTTACCCTGCTATTCAACGCGATAATACAAGCATTGAATGGAGACTCAAACGGTGGGCATCCCATCAATCGCCCCTTGCCATTGTGACACCGAGTCATTGGCTCATGCAACGCGCACAGCAAAGCTTATTGGGAGATCTTCCCATTCATCGAATTCCTCATGGGATTGATGTTGAAATTTATGCCCCCCTAGAAACAGAACAATGTCGTTTCGTACTAGGAATCCCGAAAGGAAAGAAAGTTTTAATGTTTGCTGCGGAAAATTTAAGCGATCCTTATAAAGGGATAAATTTGTTGCTCCAATCTCTCGCAAAACTTCCTGCATCTCTAAAAGCGGAATTGTTTTTATTGATCCTAGGCAACGGCGGTGAAGCGATCGCAAAGGCAGCAGATATAGAAAATTTGCATCTTGGATATACAAGTAGCGATCGCGTCAAATGTATCGCTTATTCTGCCGCAGATTTGTTTCTTATCCCCACTCAAGCAGATGTCTTTTCTTTAGTCGCTCTTGAAGCAATGGCTTGCGGTACGCCTTCCGTTTCTTTTGCTGTAGGAGGTGTAGGGGATTTAATACGTCCTAGTGTGACGGGATATTTAGCACAACCGGGAGACACGACGGATTTTTCGCGGGGAATCCTACAACTGTGGGAAGATGATACTCTACGAGATCGCCTCAGTCAAAATTGCCGCGCGATCGCGGTTAGTGAATATTCCTTAGAATTACAAGCCAAACGCTATATCCAACTCTACCAGCAACTCTTGTCCTCTTAACACATTATGCCGCAAATTGTCTCGGCTCTTTTTAAACTTCCCCTACTCCGAGAACTCAAACCGGGCTGGATCGATACGGCGCGCGCGATCGTTCAAGGGGCTGTTTTTCAAGAGATGACGCGCGCTCATCTCTGGCAGGGAAAATGTTTGAATGCTGGCTGCGGTGAAGGGTTATATTGCTCATTTTTATCGTCCTTTCCCGATCTGAGCGAAATTGTGAATCTCGACCTAGAAACTCCCCAACTTTATTATAGTCGAGTTGACGACAGACATCAAGAGATAAAAGGGTCTTTAACTGCACTTCCGTTTGCAAAGGAAACTTTTGATTGCTGTCTTTGTAGCGAGGTGATCGAGCATATTGAAGCGGATGAATTAGCGGTGGCAGAATTGGCTCGCGTTTTAAAAGTAGGTGCAACTTTGTTGCTGAGCGTGCCAACTCCTCCCGCCCCAAACGATCCCGCTCACGTTCGCGAAGGATATACTTACGAGCAACTTTCTTCTCTCTTAGAACGGCAGGGATTTAAGATTCAATGCCATGCTTACTGTTTCTACAATCCGATGCGCGTTCTCGACACTCTTTGGCGCTGGCAGTATCGCGTTTTAGGGGCAGAGAAGCGCAACTATTTTCCGCAATTTTTGGTTAAAGGGTTGGGATATTGCGATCGCGTCTTGAAAGTCGGCAAGCCTTGGGATTTAGTCGTTTTAGCGCGAAAAGAGTCGGAAATCATTTAAAATCAATCGAAAGAGGCTGAGTTAAAAAGATTCAATTAATTAAATGCCCACTCTCCATTCTGCCCTAACCCTGGAAAATCTCCCCGCTCCCCCTCCTCAAAAAACGGGTTGGCCTTGGACGAAACAAAGCGATTCGATAGTCATGAAAGGCGGCGATTTACCTCGCATCACCATTGTTACGCCGAGCTACAATCAAGGGGCGTTTATCGAAGAAACCATTCGTTCGATTTTATTACAAAATTATCCAAATTTAGAATATATTATTATCGATGGTGGCAGCACGGATAATACCCTCGAAATTATTCAAAAATACGAGCCTTTTATTGCCTATTGGAGTAGCGAACCCGATCGCGGCCAGTCGGAAGCCGTCAATAAAGGCTTTCGCCGCGCCACCGGACAGTTAATCGGCTGGCAAAACTCCGACGATATTTATCAACCGGGCGCATTTTGGGCGGCGGTACAAAAGTTTAAAGCTTGTCCGCAAGCCGATGTTATTTATGGCAATCTTAACTTTATCGACGAGGCGAGTCAGTTTATTTCTTCCTATCCAATTGGAGAGGCAAACGTTGAAAACATGATTCCCTATCCTGCGGTTTGCAACCAAGCTGCATTTTTTCGCGATCGCGTCTTTAAGGAAAATCAATATCTCGATGAATCCCTCAAACATTGCATGGATCAAGAGTTCTTTCTAAGACTGCTGATTAAGGACTATAAATTCGCCTTCGAGCCAGAATTATTAGCCGGATTTCGCCGACACCAAGCCGCAAAAACCTCCCAACAAGCCGCAATTTGGTCGGAGGAATCCTTCGCGCTTTACCGTTCGATTTATCAAAATCGGGAGATTAGCGATCGATTGCGCGATCGCGCGAAAGATTGTCTGATTGGAATTTGTCGCGAAGACTATAGAAACTCAAGAATGGAAGCCTTTCGCGACAAAGTTAAGAACTTCAATAAAATTGTCGGTTGGCAAGCCTTAAACCTTGAACTCAGTCTCAAATATATGCTATCCTTTCTTAAGGAAAATAAAACTGCAAAAATAGAGCCAAATTCTTCCTCGTTTTAGAACTCAATGGTGAATATTGGCTATCGCGCCGCCCGCGCTCAAGGAAAAGTCAATCGCGAACTGTTCTGTAAATTAATCCCCAATATTATCAAAGCGCCGATCGCGTCGGTTGGATCGGTTCCGGCTCGAATTTATGCCCTGTCCTGCGAGCGCGATTTCCCCGAACAAGTAGCGAGTTTGCGATCGTTTTTGCGCTGCGTCGGCATTCCCCAACAATTCACAATTGTTTCCGATGGTAGCTATTCCGAATCCAGTTTAAAAGCACTGCGCGCCATTCATTCTTGCGTCGAAGTTACTCCCTTTTCCGAGTTTGTCAAACCCAACTTACCCGGCGCGGTTTTTGATTATGCAACGCAAAATCCGATGGGTAAAAAATTAGCAACAATCCTTTCAATTCCCGTCGATCGCGCCGCGCTTTATGTGGACTCCGACGTTCTCTTTTTCGCCGGGGCAACAGCGATCGCCGATTTAATTGTCGCACGCGATCGCGAATGTTACTACTTACCCGACTCAGCCCGAGCGCTCGATTTCCGACTGCTAGAAACGGACGCAGAAGCCGAAAACCCAGTCAATGGCGGCTTTATCCTCCTCAAACGTCCCCTCGATTGGACGGCGGGAATGGAACGCTTTTTAGCCCTAAAAGAACCGCCGAATTATTTTAGCGAACAGACGGTCGTACACTTGACAATGCACCATAATCGTGCATTACCGCTTCCCCCGGATAAATATATCATGGCGCGCGACGATGAATTTATTTACCGCGATCGCTACGCAGGCGATAACATCGTGTTGCGCCATTACGTCAATCCGGTGCGGCACAAATTGTGGTTCAGCTTGCAAAAATTGCTTTAAAGCAACGCTACAGACCCAAATCCACCGCAATGCGATGCGCGCAAGCAAAGCCCGAAAACGCCACCGCATTCAACCCTTGCCCCGGAAACGTGCTATCTCCCACGCAATATAACCCCGGAACCGCCGTGCGATTAAACGGCATTCCCAACAACCCCGGCAACTTACGCCGAGGAATCGGTCCATACGTTCCATCCTCGCGCCCCAAAAAGCGGCGATGGGTGCGCGGCGTTCCCACTTCCTGAAAGTCCAATCCCGCTTCAATCCCCGGAAAAATCGCCTCTAACCGACGAACGAGGCGCGCGGCGGCTTCCTCCTTTTTATCCCGGTAGTCCGAACTCGAAAGCCCTTGCCAGGTTTCCACCCAACTGGGGGTAAAAGTATGCACGATATGATGGCCTTCTGGGGCTAAACTCGGATCTAACAGGGTGGGAATCGAAACAAAAATCGTTCCCTGTTCGGTTTCCATCTCCGCCCAATCTTCCAGCAAAATATGATGGCATTCCGTATCGGGGGGCAGAACTTCCGCTTTTACGCCCAAATGCAAGCTGAGGAAACTGGGCGATTTTTGGTAGCGTTTTTGCCAGCGTTTTTCTTGCGGCGGCATTTGTTCGGGGGATAGCAATTTCTCGAAAGTATCCCAGCGCGTGGCGTTGGAAACGATGCGTTTGGCGCGATATTCCCGCCCGTCGGCGAGTTTTACGCCCACCGCTTTGCCATGCTCGAGAATAATATTGGTAACTCTGGCTTTATAGGCGATCGCGCTGCCTGCTTTTTCCAATCCTTCCACCAGCTTTTGGGCAATTTGTCCCACGCCGCCTTTAGGATAGTTAATGCCCCCATAGTGGCGATCGCTAAAAACCATTCCCGCATTAATCGCTGGCGTTTTATCCGCTTCCACCACCGACCAGCAGTAACATTCCATATCGATGAATTTTAACAACTGCGGGTCGCGGATGTAGCGACGGGCAATATCTCCGGCATTTTGGGGTAAATATTTCACCAAACCCAGACAGGCGAAGGGATGCTGGAAAAAAACGCGCATTAAATAGCGCGGTTCTTCCAACGACAGTAAATCCATCGCATTCAGGCAGTTAAAGACTTTCCAGCATTCATCGTAGAAGCGGCGAATCCCCTC
This sequence comes from Oscillatoria sp. FACHB-1406, assembly GCF_014698145.1. Classification (NCBI taxonomy): domain Bacteria; kingdom Bacillati; phylum Cyanobacteriota; class Cyanophyceae; order Oscillatoriales; family Oscillatoriaceae; genus Oscillatoria; species Oscillatoria sp. FACHB-1406. Next base: position 43,434 of record NZ_JACJSM010000015.1, read on the forward strand.
CCGTTCGTGGGGAAATTTATCGCCCAGTTCTTGCAAAAAATTCTCATAAGCGCGATAAACTTTTAGCTCCAATCCCTCGGGCAGGTGGTAATGAATTTGACAGGAGTCGGGAATCGTTTCGATACTGACATTAACCGCATCGAGGGCGCGGGTGAGGAGGTTGGTTGTCCCTTCGGTGCCAAAACCGAAGATCATCGACGCGCCGACATCAAAACGGTAGCCCTCGCGATCGAAATATCCCGCACTGCCGCCCGGTATAAGATAGCGCTCCAAAACCAGAACTTTAGCACCTTTCGCCGCGAGTTGGGTGGCGGTGACGAGTCCGCCGATTCCAGAACCGATAACAATAACGTCAAAGTTGGCGGTAAGCGGTTCCGAGGCGGAGCGAGAAACAGAGGTAGCGGTCATAGCGAGGGCAAAACTGAGAAGCGTCCGGTTTTCTAGTGTACCGCTATCCTTATACCAATTCAAAATTCAAAATTCAAAATGAAGAAACCTAGATATATTAGGGGTTTCAGCCTCAAGATGTGTCGTCCGAACTCGGAGAATTGGTATGACGCGAAGAAATCCCGGTTTTGACAAATTTCGTCCCCAAAAAAAAAGAGGGGGCAGCCTGCTTTCGCCCAGCTATCCCGCCTGCCAATCCTTAATGAGAGGAGAACACTGAAAATTAATATAACCTTATTGATATAGATTGTCAACACTATCGATAAAAATTCTCAGTTGAACCTCTCGACGGTTGAAACTCGCTCCAATTTAGCGCAACCAAATTTTGCGTACTAACAAACTGATGACTTCGTTGAGTTTGCCGGTGGGCTGTAAGGGACTCCAAAGCGTCACTTCGGCAAAACCGAGGCGATGGAGTTGGTGTATGGTGGCTTTTACGGCTTGAGGAGAACCGATAATCGTAATTTTTACGACTTCTGGATGGAATGCTGGAGAAGGCACGAGTTGACCGGTTTTTTCGGAGTTTTCCGGCGCGTTCGGAGTGGTCAAAAAGTAAGTTTGCATGGCGACGACCTCTTAAATCAAGCTGACGATCTATCTTGACCACAAATTTGTGGTTACTCTCATTGTACGCGATAACCACAAATTTGTGGATGTTTACTTGCTTCTCGTGCTTTGACAGGATTGAAAGTATGGGAAAAGCGGGACACGCCTTAAAAAAGACACTGGAAGCGTACAAAATCTCTCAGCGCCACCTCGCAACGGTGCTTGGGGTGAGAAGTTATGTTGTCTACCGCTGGTTCCACGAACAGATTGACCCCAGCGCGGAAAATACAGCCGCGATCGCGTCGGCTTTGCAACAAATCGACCCCGATGCTGCGAACGCCTTCGTGCGCTTGTATTTGGGCGAATATTTAGAAGAAAAGCCAGTCCAAGCCGGAAAAGAGGAGGAGTAATTGCCCATCCGTTTGACGCTGAAACCCCTAACCTATCTAGGCTTTTTAATTTTTAATTTTTAATTTTTAATTTTTAATTTTTAATTTTTAATTGGTATCAGACGAAGGAGGACGATGTTGACTCCAGGGATAAGCCGCCTCAAACTGCGCGGCAAGGGCAATTATCGTTGCTTCGGCGGCGGGTTTCCCCACCAGTTGCACGCCGACGGGCAAGCCATTGTCGTCAAAACCGACGGGAAACGCGATCGCGGGCAATCCCGAAGCATTAAACGGCGGACAGGGCGCAACCCAACCGATAACCTTCTCCAACGTCTCCTGCGGGCTTAAATCCGCCCACTCGCCGACGCGAATCGTCGGGTGCAAATAAACCGGCAGCAGCAAAGCGTCAAAATTCTCGAAAAACGCCACAATTCTGCGCGAAATAAACTGCATCTGCCCCACCGCCCGCAAATAATCCCCTGCTGTTCCCGCTTGGGCAGCAATCCAAGCATTCATCGGACTCAACGCTTCGGGAGGAAAGCCGGTTGCTGAAACGCCCGCCTGCCAAATTTTTACAAATGGTTCCACTAAACCGCTAAAGTCGGGGCAGGTTTCCTCGAGGTGGTGTCCCAAATCTTGCAAGCGGTGGGCGGTTTGCCGGACGAATTTTTGGGTTACTGCAACCGCTTCGCCAATCGGGGGAACATCGGTTGAGAAGGCAATACGCAGCGGTGCGGGGGGTTGGCGCGTCGCTTCGAGAAAGGGCGTTTCCGGCGCGGGCAACCAGTAAGGATCGCCGGTGATGTAGCCGGACATGACATCGAGGAGGGCAGCCGCATCGGCGACGGTGCGCGCGAGGGGGCCGTTGGTGGCGATCCCGTTTTGATGATCCCCGGCTGGGGCGTAGGAGATTCGGCCCCGCGCCGGTTTGATGCCGACGATGCCGCAACAGCAGGCGGGACCTCGGATCGAGCCGCCACCATCGGATCCTTGCGCGATCGCGCACAGTCCCGCCGCGACAGCCGCCGCCGCCCCGCCGGAGGAACCGCCGGGGGTGTAGTCTGGGTTCCAGGGGTTACGTGCGGGGGCAAAGCCGGGAGATTCGCTGTAGGGGAGGGAACCGACTTCAGAGGTGGCGGTTTTACCCAGCAGGATGAAACCGGCTTGTTTCAGTCGTGCGACAACGCCATCGTCGTAGGCGGCGATCTCGTTTTTGTGGCAGGCAACGCCATAGCTGACAGGCATTCCGGCGACGGCGTTGAGGTCTTTGATGGCGGTAGGAACGCCGAAGAAGGGGGGAAGTTCGGTAGCGGTGGCGAGGGTTTCGGTTTTGGCTTTAGCGTCCGCGATCGCGCTTTCGGCGGCAATATGGAAAAAGCTGCCGAGTTGGGGGTTGAGGCGGGCAATGCGATCGAGGTAGAGTTGGGTGAGTTCTAGGGGGGAAAGGACGCGATCGCGAATCGAGCGGGCTTGGTCGAGAGCGGAGGCAAACGCAAGATCGGTTGAATTCATGGAGGCTTTCTGCTTCGAGGCTAAGCTATTTTTAGCATAATCTCGAATGCGCTCCCTATTCACTCATAGCCCATAACCGATAACTGTTGACTGATAACTGAAATGACTTACTGCCTCGGAATCATCAATCGTGCCGGCTTAGTTTTAGCTGCTGATTCTAGAACGAATGCTGGCGTTGACCATATTTCAACGTATCGAAAATTATTTGATTTCTCTAATCCGGGGGAAAGAGTCATTATCGCTTGCACTTCGGGGAATCTCTCGCTCACTCAAGGCGCGATCGCGCAGTTTAAAAGAGACCTGCAAGACCCAGAAGCCGCCAACCTGCACAACCTACCGACAATGTACGAAGTTTCTCGCTATATTGGCGAAAAAATTCGCGTTTTACAAGAAAGCGATGGGCCTTGGTTGAAAAAAGATAAAATCGACTTTAAATGTAGCTTTTTATTAGGCGGTCAAATTCGCGGCGAAGAACCGCAACTCTATTTAATTTATTCCCAAGGAAATGGCATTCAAGCCATGCCAGAAACGCCCTTTCTTCAAATCGGAGAAACGAAATATGGCAAACCCATTTTAGATCGAACGCTAACCTTCGATACACCGCTCGATGCTGTTGCTAAATGCGCGCTTCTCTCCATTGACTCGACCATGAAGTCTAATATTTCAGTCGGGCCGCCGATTAATGTTGTCATGTATCATGCCAATAGCTTCGCAATTCGCCACAAATTGCAATTGCGCTTAGGCGACCCTTACCTCGCCAAAGTTCGGATGCAATGGCAAGAATCCCTACGTCAAGCCTTTAATTCAGTTCCCGATTTAGAATGGGAACAAACCGACGATGCTGAGGAGATTATCATTGATTAAAAATGGTTCAGGCTGCGTCGTGACCCAATAACTTGTAATTGCAGGTCACAAGCTTCTAATTTCGATCGGGAAAAAGTAGATTAATGCCCAGCAATGATACTCAAGCCCCAGACTTTAGGCGCGGTGTAATAATTACGAACTACGAATTATCAATTACGAATTATCTTGACTCTCTTTCGTTTTGGACTGAATTAACTCGATTTTGTAACCCGTGGGATCCTCAACGAAAGCGATAACTGTTGAACCATGTTTCATCGGCCCTGGCTCGCGAGTCACCTTTCCACCTTTTTCCTTAATTTCTTGGCAAGTTTTATAAATATCTTCGACTCCGAGGGCAATATGACCGTAAGCAGTCCCGATATCGTAGGTATCGACTCCCCAATTGTAGGTCAGTTCGATAACAGTATTATCGCTTTCGTCTCCGTAACCGACAAAAGCCAGCGTAAATTGACCGCCGGGATAATCTTTTTGGCGTAACACTTTCATGCCAAGAATATCGCAATAAAACCTAAGCGATTCTTCCAGGTTAGTCACTCGCAGCATGGTATGTAACATTCTCATAGCCTAAAACTCCTTACTTTAACAAATAGATGGACGGTGCGTTATACCAATTCTCATTGATTTTGCACGAATCCCTAAGAGGGCATAACGGTGTTATGCCCCTACAGCGACAAATTTAGTGCAAAACTTTTAGGAAATGGTGTTACGCTCTCGCTAACAGACCCGACTCAATAATTAACTTCATTATCCATTATCCATTATCCATTGTCAATTATTATACCTTTCCTTCTAAGGGCAAACAAAAGTCATCGAGTCCTTGTTTTAAGACGTAAATTAAGACGGGGACGGCTAAAATAGAAGGAATGATTTTGAGATTAGCGAGCGCGATCGCGGCTTTATCCAAAGCGCCTGTTTCCAAGTTATCTCGCAACACTTCTTGACAAATAACAGCCCGACAGCGTTTTGCCATCGATCCCAACCAATCTACGCTATCTTGTTGGGGTTCCTGGCCTGCCCGAATCGCTAAAGAAAGAGCGGCATCTGCTAAATCGCCCTCGCAATCTTCAATCTCATCTAATGCTTTTAAAGCCGGGGGATAATTAGCTAGCTTTTGGCGAAAGTCCTCAATTTCTTCGGGGGTAACAACGTACATAATTAATGGATAATTGATAATGAAATACAATGGATTAATTGATAATTTTTCTGAGCGCATTGGCTAAGCAGTATAGGGCGTTAATCGAAACTAAAGGCGTGGGGTAGTAACTGCCGGATTGAAGATTCTTGTAGCCCCTTACTATCGTAAAACAAAACGATCGCGTCCCTGCCAAATTCCCAGATAAACTGTCTGCAAGCACCGCAGGGAGAACAAGGCGTTTGATCTTCGTTGACAATCGCGATCGCGCGAATTCTCATTTTTTCTCCGCCTTGGGCAGCTACAGCACTAACAATCGCCGTCCGTTCGGCACAAATCGTCAGCCCATACGACTGATTTTCAACATTACATCCCTCAAAAATATTCCCTGATTCCGTCAAAATCGCAGCCCCTACCCGAAAGCCAGAAAAAGGCGCGTATGCTTTCCTCGTTGCAGCTTCTGCAACGGCAATCAGCCGTGCTTTGTCCTCACTCGAAATAGACATTTACGCTCTCCGTTCGATTCTTCATTCTTTACCGACTAATACAAACTTGCGAACGGGTGAAATAGAGGTCGAACTTTTCCGAAATTGTCCGATATTTTTTAACGTTTTCCAAGCAACCGGCGATAAAAGTGCGGGCAGCAAAAAACGGCTGGCTTGAACCAACTTTCTGCTTTTCACTGCTTGACCAAACAATCGCCACCTCAAATGAACTTCCATTTCTTGAGTCGGAGGGAGTTGGTCGTGATATCGGCTACTCACAAGCTCGTAGATTCGTTGCATTGCCGCTAAATTATTAGCTTCGATTTGTTTTTGAGATAAACCATATTGGGGGTAGGTTTGAGGTAAAGTCGAAGCCATTAATAACTTCCAAGCTTCTTGAGAAAGAAGCGCCGAAGTTGCCGATCGAACCCCGGGTAAAATCCGACCTTCTTGTAAAGCCGTTAATCCCCAACATTGTTTAGTCTGATTTCTTAACAGCTTAATCCGCTTAAGTTCTATTTGTTGAAAAAGTTCTAAAACTTCCGGGGCAGTGGGAACCGCTTCTAGCTGACGAATAGATGCCGTATCGATCGCGCGGTTTGCCCTTGCTAGAAGCAGGTTCCAAGCGGCAGGCGAAGCAATGGCAGGCCAAGCAATTAAGACAATATCGCGCCATCGAGCGTGTTTTAGCGCGACCAATCCCCAATGCAATTTTAAATAATTTTCCAACGTTTCTAAGCTCGGAATTTCATCTCGATATTTTTCGCTGACAAAAGCGTAAATCTTCTGTTTAATCGCAAGATTTGTCCGGAATCTGGCGGGCAGCGAGAACTTTTGATTAAAAGAACCCGACCAAATCGTGCGATAGGCCAAACACTGATTGATAAACACCGCATCGCCGAATTGTGCGATTTTCACCCAAGAGTCGATATCGTCAAAATTGGCATCGAGACTGGAATCCCAACCGCCGGTTTTCAGGAAAGCATCGCGCCGAAAAGCAACTTGTACCGGCGTACCAAAAGGAACTTGTTCGAGTAACATTCCATAATGAATATCTTCCTGGGGGATATAAAAAACTTTCCCCGGACCAATCGACTGAGTTCGACTGAGTTCGCCTTCCTCGTCATCAACTTGAATCGCTTGACAGGAACAAAGGGCTGCTTGCGGGCGTAACGCGATCGCGCGCTGCATTTCTTCAATACAGTTTGGCGCGAGATAATCGTCATCATCCACTAACTTAATCCAATCTCCCGTCGCCAGTTCCACCCCAAGGTTCACACTGCGGGAATGACCGAGATTCGTTTCATTGCGATGATAAACTAAACGTCCGTCATCGCAATCTTTCAGTTCTTGGCTTAAGGCGCTCGTATACTCCTGCGTCCCATCAGAAGAACCGTCATCTATAACAATCGTCTCGCAAGGAATAGATTGGCTTAACGCCGTTCTAATCGCTCGCTGAAGTAGGGGTAAACGATTGTAAGTTGTAATGACAATAGAGAATTTCATGACAATTTTGGTTTCAATACCTTCTCTTCTCGAATCTCCCACGCAGGCAGAGATTTGACTCTACAATGATAATGGGTAGAATCCAGGTGAGTTGAATCAAAATGTTTCCCAAACTGCTTCCCTGAAGGTCTTCTTTGCCCCTACTTTAGCAAAACTTGCCTACGCTAGAAAACATTCCGAACTCCAACTCCCATGCAACCCATAAGGAATGCGATCTCTCAAATGCAAGCGGGCGATTTCCGAGAGGTTGCCCGCCTCCAGAATTACCAGATCCGAACGTTGCGCGCTCGCATCGATAACAGGGACTAAAAGCCAACCGTCATCTTCAGCGCCAGCTTCGGGTTTCGGTACGAAAATCGGTTCGCTAACAAACCCCCGAGGCGCAGCACTCCATAACTGCCGTTCTCTTGTTGCTAAATCCAACTTGAGAACGCCTTGCAAGGGTGCATTGTCTGTGGGATGATGGCCCGTCCCGATATAAAGGTAGCGGGCGTTGCGTCCGACGCAAGCCGGGTTAAGGGTGGGAAATTCGCAGCAACGAGCATCAATCAACTCGCGATCGACGGTTTCTGCCTCTAAATCCAGCGTGAAACGCCACAACTGCCCGGGAGCGAGTGCATCAAAATTCACCTCTTTGTAACTCAGTTCCGGATCGACTTGCGACAAACTCGCATAGGCAATCGAATCGATACAAATGCGATTCCCTTCGAGTTCAAAGGCGTTGGCGTGGTGGAAAATAAAACCCGCTTTTGCTTCTAGGACTTTTATCGGTTCGCTGGGCGAGGTACGAGGAACGATGATGATACGAGTCGGTTTGTCGGACTGAAAATTCAAACATTCGCCCGCACCCCGTAGCCCTAACAGGAAAGGAATCGGATTAAAGGCAACGGGATTTTGGAAGAAAATGCAGTAGTGGGGAGTAATCGCAAAGTCGTGGACGAACGCAAATCCGGGAATGACGCGCTGCTGCTGTCGCAGGAGTTGTCCGCTGGGATCGATTTCATAAAGCGAAATCGTGCTGGATAGCCCGGTTTTAATGGCAAAATTCACCAAACAGGGCGCGCCACGATCCATTTCGCAAGCCGGATCGACGCGCGGATGGGCGGAAAAGGAATCGCCCGGTTTCAGGAGTCCGTCTAAGTCGTCTAATCCTTCCGTTTCGAGGGTGTCGGGATTGAGGCGATAGGGTTGCGCCGCTTCCCAGAGGGCAAGCAGTTTGCCGCCCCAGTGAATGACGTTGGTGTTGGCGATGTTTTTTAGCCGCAAGTCGAAGGCATTTTTCAGCCAGCCGCCCGGTTTTTGGGTGCCAAATACGCCGCGATAGAGCATTTTTCCGGCTTTCTGTTCGGCGAGAAAGGCTTCGGTACGCACGAAACGGTTGCGAAAGTGGGCGCGTCCGTCCTGAAACGCGATCGCGCACACCATACCATCGCCGTCAAAAGGATGTTTGATGGGAACTCCACCAATCTCAAACAAGCCGGGGCCGTTACGAAATAGCGTACCGCACAGTTCGGGCGGAATTTCGCCTTCAATCTCGTCTACCCAATAGGCAGATTCTCGAGTGATGGATTCGTATCCTTGCCGCCAATCGGCAAGGGTATAGGATTTAGTGGGAGAGGGCGCTAAATTTTGCATTTATTGAGAAGAGGCGACGGGTTGAAGGGCGGGTTCGGAAAATTCGATCGCGGCGGGCGTTTCGGGTAGGGTGGGTTCGGCGGCGGGCAACCAGCGCAGGAAGGGCAAGGGCAGCAGCGTCGTCAGGTTGGCAATGATAACTAGCAACCAAAGGCGATCGAACTGCGTATCGGTAATGCCTAGGAGTTGCGTTAACAAAGCGCCGGATTCGTGCGATAAAAGCCCAGCAAGGTTCCAAATCGACATCATGAGGGCAAAAAAGGTCGCTTCGACTCCAGGGGGACACAGACGCGCAGAAAGCACCAATACGGGCATAAACGCAATTTGTCCCATAACGGTGAGGATTAAACTGTCGCCCAGACTAAACCAGCGATCGTCGATCCCGATCGCGCGGTTAGCGTGGGTGACAAGCAGCAAAGTCGTCATCCCCAATGTGGAGGCAAAAACGGTACTCCAGCCCAAAATGACGCGGAAGGGAACAGCCCGCAAGAAGCGCTGATAAATCCCCACCCCAATCAAGGCAGCAATACTCGTAACCAGACGCACGCGCCCTAAAAATTCGGGTTCAAAGCCGAGTTCGTTGGTGGTGAAGTAGAACAGGGCAGAATCGGCTGTCGGCGTGGCTTGCCAAATAAAGATAAAGAGCGTCGGCAGCCAGATCGATTTTTGGCGCATTCCCTCCCAGAGATGGCGCAGTTGTTCGCGAATTCCCAAGGGTTGCGCTTCGGATATTTCGATGGCGTGTAGCGGTTCTTCGGCAATCAATCCCGCAACGGCGGATACAAGCAGGGGAAAGGTAGCGACAATCCAAAATAGGGTTTGGGGGCTGAACTGTTGCAGCAACCAACCGCTCAGGTAGGCGGTAATGATGCCTCCTAAAGCGGACGTTCCCCAAGTTAGCGCTTGCAGCGAACCCGCATTTTCGAGGTCTTCGTGGCGGACGCGCTCGACGACGAGCGAATCCACGATTACGTCGCTCATGGCGACAGACAGGGAGGTGACAAGGATGGCGAGGGTCGCCGTCCAACCGTTATGAACCCAAGTGGCTAGCGCAATCCAGGCGGCAGTCCCCAGACCTCCCGCTAGAATTAGGTACGGACGGCGGCGGTAGCCCGCGATCGGCAATCCGTCGGAGAGAAAGCCGAATAAGGGTTTGATCGTCCAAGGAATGGCAGCAACGCCTAGCAAAGCCGCCGTTTGCGCGGGACTCAGGCCGAGTTCGTCTTTGAGGAAAAAGCTGATAGCTAAGCGAGCCAGCCCGAGAATCCCTTGCACGAAATAAACGGTAAGGATGGCCAGTAACTCTGGGGTTGGTTCGTTGCCGAATAGAAGTTTTTCCGTTAAGGTCTCTTTCAGCTTGCGCGCGCGCGCGTTAAGGCAAGACATGAATATTCTTTAAGAATTATTGCTTTTTACATCATATACGCTCTCATCGCAGATGGCGCGATCTCGTTCCTTAATGGCTTCGCGATCGCGCTCTCGAAATCTGCCGGACGAATCGCGACTTTGACGTTTGCCCCCCGTAGCGCTCTAATAGTTATCTAGTTATCAACGAACCTGGATCGCAAAACCTGTCCTAACCTGGATGGCTCGGACGCAGGTAAGAGCAATCTCTGTTAGGGCAAGTTGGCTCGTCAAAATAAGAGTCCGCGATCGCGAATTTTTGCTTTCATAAATTAACAATTTGTAAAGGACATCACCATGATTCAAAAAATTTTGCTAGCTGGCTCGGGAACGGGCAATTCAGTTGAAATGCTAAAAAACTTATTAGCTTTGCCCGCCCTTCAAGGAAGTTCCGTAACTGTTTTGCACGTTATCCCTCAAAAGACCTCCGATCGCGAAATGGGAGCGAAATCGGAAGAAGGCGAAAAAATTATGACCGAAACCGTGCAAACTTTGAACTTACGTGAAGACAAGATTTCTACAAAACTCCTCCAAGGCGACCCAAAAACTGAAGTCTGCAAGGTTGCCGATGAAATTAATGCCGATCTAATCGTCATGGGTTCTCGCGGTCTGAATCGATTGAGAGCGATCCTACAAAATTCGGTCAGCCAATATGTTTTCCAGCTAACCAACCGTCCGATGTTGTTGGTGAAGGACGATATTTACGTTAAAAAACTTCGTCGCGTCGCGATCGCGCTCGATAAAACCGATGCCGCTAAATACTGTTTAGATTTAGCCCTCTACCTGCTGCGCGACTACTCCGATGCCGAACTCATTCTCGTGCGCGTCAACCCCGATTTAGACCCCAAACTTCTCCCCCTCTCAAAAGAAGAAACCGAAAACAATCCGACCATTGCCGAAGCCTTACCCAAGGTCAAACGCTCTGGGGTGAATTACCGTTGCGTCGTCACCGCCGGTCGTCCCGGAGAGGAACTGTGCAAAGTTGCTGAAGAATACAACATCGATCTCTTAATTCTCGGTTCTCCCGATCGCCGTCCTTCCATTGCTAAGTCCCTGCCCGATTTAGATCGCTTGTTGGGAACCTCGCTGTCCGACTACGTGCGCGTTAATGCAACCTGCCCGATCCTCCTGGCTCGCCAAGAATCGGCTTAAAGTCCTAGAGGCTCCTATTTTCCGTTAAAAAGGGATGGAAGAAAATTTCTTCATCCCTTTTTTAATACCCGTACCTGGCGCGATTTATTCGCTCTTGCTATTCCGACTTGCCGTCTGAATGTACAAAATCAGCAGGAATACAGCCGGGACAAACACAAACAAAATTGTTGCGACAAACCCAAGATCGTTAACTCGCATTGAAGCCTCTGTCTAATCTCTAGATTTTTAAACAACTTTTAGGATATCACTAAGTCGGGCGGCGTTTTTGACCGGCATCGAAATCGCTACGATTTAGGCTTAGTCTTAACCGCGATCGGGCCATTCACCAGCGTTTGACAGGCTAAGCGGTAGGTTTCGGGTTTCTTTTTGAGTTTTCGCTGCTCGAATTCCGTCCGCTCTGAGAGATTTTCTGCCCCTTCAACGATCTCGACGATACAAGTCCCGCACTGACCGTAACCGCCGCAATTGGTCATTTTTCCCATAAAGGTGTAAATGTCGATGTCGTTCTGTAACGCTTTTTCCCGCAAATTGGCTCCCGCAGCGACGATGACTTCTTTGTTTTCATTGACAAAATTAATACTGCTCATGTCTTTCCTTGGGGATAATGATGTTCTCTCTAAGATATTAAGAAATCATAAGTTTTTTTGCGGATTTTTTCACGTGCAAAGGGGCATAGCATTGCTACGCCCCCAGAAATACGACGGGATATTGGTTATCCTAATGTTCGACCTGCTTGCCTTTCCCCGGCGATGCCGATCGCGGTTTGCGCTTCGGGGGGACGAAAGAGGTCGGAAAACCGAGATGTTTGAGGACTTGGTGCTGGCGATCTTGTTCTAACTGCTTGAGTTCGGTGTAATCGACCCAATGGATGCAATCCACCGGACAAGTATCGATCGCTTCTTGAACGCAGTCTTCTGTATCCCCATCTTGACGCAAGGCGCGCGATCGCCCGTAGGTGGGTTCGATGTAAAAGGTATTGGGCGCGACGTGGGCGCAGTGCTTGCAGCCGATGCAAGTAGCTTCATCGACATACACGCCTTTTTGCCGCAGTTCGCCGCCTAACTCCGGCTCGAAGCCGGAGCGTTCCGCTACCTCTCGCCAGATACCCCCGAGTTCGGGTTCCGCACCCGTTCGCGCTTCTGTTGCCTCAGAGTCGGACATTATGCACTCCAGCGTTGAACCACTAAGCGGATCGAACCATCTTCGCGATTTTGCTCTTCTGCGACTTGAAAGCCTTGTTTGGCGGATTCGCTGACTACCGCACGGTAAGCATAGCGCTGCGTGACGCGCTTGAGGAAACCTTCGACCGACCAAGGCTGCTGCCAGTATTGCAAGTCGGCAACGAGTTCGTATTCGCTACCGTTCCAGCTAAAACCGATGTCGTATTGGTTGTCTTGCGCGATCGCAACTTCAGCGCTGCGGGTTTGCCCTTGATAACCGCGAATCGACTGCGGGCCTGCTTTCCAGTCGATTTCGAGATCGTCGAGCGCCTCTTGTAAGGAGCTTAAGTTGCGAATTTGGGTTTTGATATTGCTGAAATGAGACATAATGCCGAAACTGATTTTGAAGGACAATTTAATAGATAGGGTATTGATGCCCGCCCTTTAAGGCAGGGCTGCTTCGCGAGGCACTCGAGAAGTTCTGTTAGGGCGTAAGATTTGCGCCCGTGCTGGACTGGGGCTGCCGCAGGGTTCCGTTCCCCACGTTACCACTCTCCCCAAACTGTCTGCTGAGTCGTCTTTGCCGCCGTTTGAGCTTCTTTTGCGTAGTATTCTGAAGTATTCTCGTTGGAAACCACGCGCCCGAGTTGGGCTTCAATGGCAGCGGTAACTTCAGCGCAAGAACTCCCAATAATGCCGGTGACTTTCTCTTGGACGCGACCGTCGGGATAAATAATGAATTCCAAGGTTTCCATGCTCATAGCGAATCAGGAGCGATCGAGATGGGGTTGAAATTGGAAAAGTCTTTAAGCCGGATAAGCGCGCTCTAATTTAATATTTGCGCGCGTTTCTCAGCATTGATTTTCAAATCTTAACTAAGTTTAATATTTATCGAGCCGTTTACATCAGCTTTTTGTTAAGTGTCGCGTAACTTCCTAAATCCGTCAAGTAGATGTAGGGATAATTGACAATGGATAATGGATAATTGACAACGTGAAGACATCCGCAGAGCGATCGCGTCTTTGTCAAGATGGCCAATAAATAACGTGAAGACACCGAGAGGGCGAACGGTTCGCCCGAAGCTCGTTTCTCACGACCGAATAGCGTAATTGCGTTTAACAGGTTCTCGGCAAGTTTTGTTTGGGAGTTTTGCGATCGCGACGCGCTTTCGATTCCCGAATCGAGCGGGCCATTCGCTCGATTGAGGACAAATGCTCGACGACGCTAGGGGGTTCCTCTTTAGGGGGCGCGGGGGCTTGATTCAAGCAGCGAAATAGATCGTCTCGAGGCAAGAGGCTATCGAGATCGGCCAGAATTTCCGCCGCCGACTGATAGCGCCTTTGCAAAGACGGTTCCAACATTTTGTCGAGGATGGTACTAAAAGATTTGCTCAAAGCGATGCGCTCCGTTCCGCGAAAGCCTTCAGACGTTCGCCATTGCACGTTCGACGACATTCGATCGCGATCGAACTCTAAAGGCGCTTTCCCGCTTAGCAGGTACAAGCACGTCATCCCCAAAGCATACAAGTCGCTGCCATAAACCGGGCGCAGTGCCATCTGCTCTGGCGGCGCAAAACCCGCTGTGCCGACGAAATGAGTTGTCGTACATTTTGTACTTAATTCTAAAACTTTAACCAATTGTTCCTTAACCGCACCAAAGTCAATTAAAACTAAGCGACCGTCGTCTTCACAGCGGATCACATTTTGCGGTTTAATATCCCGATGAATCGCTCCATTACTATGAACGTATTCCAGCAGCAAAAGCATTTCTCTGAGCCAGTTTTTAACAACCGTCTCCGACTGGCAACCGTAGCGTCGAATTAATCTCGCTAGCGTCATTCCTCGAACGTATTCTTGAATCAAATAAAATTCTTCTTCTAAGACAAAATAATCTAATAAAGAGGGGATTCGGGAGTGACTGCCCAGGAGTGCTAAGACTTTTGCTTCTCGCTGAAAGCGTCGGCGAGCCGTTTCTAAGGCTGAGGGGGCGCTAACTCGCGGGCAGAGTTGCTTGATCGCGCACAGAGGCTTACCGGGTAAGCTCCAGTCTCGCGCCAAAAAGGTTACGCCAAAGCCCCCGCGCCCCAACATTCGCAAAATTAGATAGCGCTCCCGAAACAGTTCTTTTCGACCGCAAAGCTGCCCGAGTTGTGTTTCTTGAAATACATCATTATGAAAAGCGGACAAATTGTTCAGCGGGAGAGGCATAGTGTTTTAAGCGAGGTAAAAATTTACCGGAGTTATAATATCGAGTGTAATTTTTCTGCTCGCAAATCATATCTCAAATTATAAAATATTTCTAAATCTCACAAGTGAATTTACGAAATACTTAAGCTCGATTAAATGACTTGCTCCGAGAAAACCACAAATTATCCGTAAATGTGCTTAGAGGTGTTTAAAAAGACAGGAATTGTTAAAACATTAACATCCAATTTGATTATACAAAAGTCGATCGAGAAAAATAAGTGCGACAGGCGGTCAAAGATTTTTGAGGACTTTTTAGGTAGGGTTGGGTTAAGGCTTCTGACGGGTCTTAGCCGAGAAGGGCAGCTTTTTAAGGTATCCTAAAGCTGAAGCGACGAACTCCGAATCTTCGCCCCAGCAGTGCGGAGAGAATCGATCGAACACCCGAAAAAAATAGCAAGACAATGACAATGAAGTCTAAATTACAGCAAGCCTTTCAAGGACGCAATGCTCTCAAAATTATTAGCGGTTTGAACAATTTTGACCGCGATCGCACCGCAGCCACGATTAAAGCCGCTACAGCGGGCGGCGCAACCTTTGTCGATATTGCTGCGGATCCAGAACTCGTCAAAATGGCACGCCAACTGACTGCTTTACCGATTTGCGTTTCAGCAGTGGAACCGGAAAAATTGGTTCGTGCGGTGGAAGCAGGGGCCGATTTAGTCGAAATCGGTAACTTTGATAGCTTCTACGCGATCGGACGGCGCTTTGAAGCCGAAGAAGTTTTAGCGCTGACTCGCGAAACGCGATCGCTCCTACCCGATATTCTTCTTTCCGTTACCGTTCCCCACATCCTCGAACTCGATCGCCAAGTCGAACTCGCTGAAGCCCTCGTCGAAGCCGGTGCGGACATCATTCAAACCGAAGGCGGAACCAGCAGCCATCCCGTTGCACCCGGAACCCTCGGTTTAATCGAAAAAGCTGCCCCCACCCTAGCCGCAGCTTACAGCATTTCTCGCGCCGTCTCCGTTCCCGTTCTCTGCGCTTCCGGTATCTCCAGCGTCACCGCACCGATGGCGATCGCGGCGGGCGCTTCCGGCGTTGGCGTTGGCTCGGCTATCAACAAGCTCGGCGACGAAGTAGCAATGGTTGCAGCCGTCCGCAGTTTAGTCGAAGCCTTAGCGACAGCGACGGCAACTGTTGAAAATCGCGCTTAATTCGCTCGATTAGCAGGGGGGGGTCGGGGATTAGGGATTAGGGTAGAATGGCACTGCTTTAAGGCTGGTGGCGCTGCTTCACCCTACAAAGTTATCTGTAGAGACGTTGACTTGCAACGTCTCTACAGGCAATTTGTTCTTTCTTAAGTCATACCAGATTGATGTGAAGCTGCATAGCATAAAACGTAGTGGATTGTTTCAGCTAAAACTGTGCGATAGGTTTCTCGTTCTATTGCTTACTCGATCGGGGTTTCGAGAGTTTTTCTAAAGCCTCATTTTAGCTTAAACAATACAGTAGGGTGTGTTAGCGAAGCGTAACGCACCGTATATCCTGATAATTTAGGAGAGTTTATTCTAGGCAACGCAATCCTAAATTGCTATAAGAGGTATTGGAATTGATTGTAACAATTGATGAAAAATCGCCTATTCTTCTTTGCGTCGTTTCAATTCCTAAGAGGTATTGGAATTGATTGTAACCTTTTTCTTCTAGATATAGGTTTCCGTCGTTATCGTTTCAATTCCTAAGAGGTATTGGAATTGATTGTAACAGTGTTGGGGTATCCATTAATATCCCTCCCACCGTTTCAATTCCTAAGAGGTATTGGAATTGATTGTAACGCTTCCTTTCGGTCGCAAAGTCGCAACTTTAACCGATGTTTCAATTCCTAAGAGGTATTGGAATTGATTGTAACGATTTCATCGAAGAAGTGCCGGGAGTTACGAAGGTTTCAATTCCTAAGAGGTATTGGAATTGATTGTAACCGTCCGGAACTCAGGACAATCAGTCCGGAACTCAGGTTTCAATTCCTAAGAGGTATTGGAATTGATTGTAACCTGTTGGTATAATCCGACCGCCCAATTGTAGCGGTTTCAATTCCTAAGAGGTATTGGAATTGATTGTAACGCTAAGAAATGGCTCTTATCTGTTGAGTTGCGTTTCAATTCCTAAGAGGTATTGGAATTGATTGTAACCGCTATGCTGTAGAGCCAAGACTCAGTAAGGCTTTCAGCCTCTGGTTCCGGGGCTTGCATATCGGTAATGGATTCCAGAGTTTCAGTTTAGCACGAAAATCGCTGAAACCCTTACCCCATCTGGTGCGGGAGGCAATCTCACGCATCATCGCCTGTAACCCGCTTTCTGCGGACTTTTGAGGGTTGTTTGTTTTGTTCGTTCCATTTACACCTCCTGCCTCCCGCATCTTCATAATTTTCCGAGTAAATATACTTATCGTCAAACTTAGCCCGTTGTAGCAACACGATCGCGGCTTTACAATCGCGATCTTCCTCGTAATTACAGCGATCGCAGCGATACCAACGCTCTTCTAGTGTAATATCGACGATGTTTCCGCAAACGGGGCATTCTTTTGTACTATTTTTGCTCTCAATGCGCTTAAACTCTACACCAGCAACCTTAGACTTTTGTTCGATGAGACTAATCAGTTGTCCGGGGGCAGCATCGACTAAAGACTTACTCAGCCCGGATTTCTGCTGTTTCCGGTTGCGATCGTATCCCGAACCGTCTTCGCGAAGTTTTTTCTTCGCTTTTTTACGGAGATTGGCTGATTGTACGCCATCCTCAATCGCGATCGCGCCAAATGTCCGTACTAAATAAGTGCTAATTTTATGGTTGAGACAGCGCCGCGACAACTTCACTTGTTCGTGCAATCGCTTCTCTGCTTGCTGTAACTTGGCTTCGCGTTGACTTTGTTTTTTACCCTGCCAATGTTCGTAGTGGCGATACTTCAAAGTATTGCACGCCGATTGAGAAATAATCGCTTTAATATCCTTCTCACTGTGCAAAGGCTCGCGTAATAAAGATTCAGCATCTTTAATGGAAATATGAGGACTCACTTCTCGAATTTCTTCTACCGTGCGTCCCGGTTCCTTTAACCAGATAATCAAGCGTTTGATTAACTTTTTCGCTTGCTTGCGTTGCAGTCGCTTCAACCGCTTTTCTGAGTTCCGCAAAAAGCGAGGATTTTGTATTTTTTTATTACTATCCGTCGTCAAAAGTGCATTTAAACCCGGATCGATGCCTACTGCCTTCTTCGATTTTGTCGGTTTAATCCGACTGGGCAACTCGCCGGTAAGCTGAACGTAATAGCCCGAAACTCGCTTGCAAATCTTAAAGACGGCAATTAGGGGAATTTCCCCTGTTTCAGGATTGCGCCAGCGCTTGGTTAAACCCTTAACTTTGAGGGTATCAACTGTTAATTTAGCAAATCCTGGAATGCCTCGGAGTCTATCGTACTTATCAGTATCGGGTTTTACGCTTGTCTTAGGGTTAGGATGAATTAATGTCTCGATTGTCTCTTTGCGGGGCTTAAATCTAGGTTTACCTCGTTTGTTATTATTAGACCCAAAACGAGATTTATCGTACTCTTGCCAACTGGTTGCTAAATTCTTAAGAGTACCTGCTCTAAACTTAGTAGGGATGGGAATTACCGCATCAATCCATTCAGGATGTACTTCGCTAGAGCGCATTTCTTTTAGGATTTTATTGTCGTTCATTTTGGTGATTCCACCCTTCTGCCCAAAGCCCGTAGAACGCAAATAAACATCGACGCGCTTGACTTCGGGATAAAGTTCATCATCGCCCCATACTTCGCCATCTCTACGATTAGGTTCGCGCCAGTCGGGATGCTTCCGATACAGAACAATTGGTTTTCCTTGCTCGTCCTTTTGCCACTGCCAGCCCCAGACATTTAAAAATGCTGCATTTGTATAAACGCACTTCTCATGGTCGAGAATGAGCGGTAAAGTACCATCCTTTTTCGGCGTGACATTTTTGTAGCGTTTAAGCTTCTTAATTTCCTGAAGTGCTTGATGGTCGAGAAGAGAGCAATAAGGAACGAGGATGCGATCGCATTGGTCTTGCTGGTCACTTTTTAGATCTCGATAGTTATTGACCCAGCATTTCGTTTCATTGTCAATGTAAACGTATCGTTTTTCAATCGGTAACGGACAGCAAGGTAAATTCAAGTCGCCAACATCTTCAACGTGCTTTTTAAATTCGCCCGCTTTCGTTTGTGCCTTCCCCTTTTTATCCAGTAAATCTTCGGGGGGATACCCAACTAAAAGTTTTACGGTTTTGGGTGCATACCCTCGGAACTCATCAAAATCGCATAATGCTCGCAATCCAAGATTCCAGACATTGCGCTGCACTTCCAAACAGCGATCGATGAACTCTGCTTGTTCGCGAGTGGGATAGCATTTAAACTCCAAAACAAGCATCCCTTTAGAACTCTCTTCCTTTTCCATAAAACTCTCAAAAAAGAATTAAATTTTAGTTCTACGATCCCTTGATTTTCCCGGAAAACAAATATATTATAAAGTGAGATAGCGACGTTTGGGCGCGAATCGTAGGGATCCTTAAATTTAAGGATGAAGCGGAATTAACCGATGCGGCATTGACGCAAAGCAATGCTTATCCCTCTAAGCGCGGGGACTTTTGAGGCGAGGCAGAAACAGAACCGCGAACTTATATAAGACCCCATCGCAAGGCGATGGCAATACCTTAAGAGGTAGGAGCGGAGCTTTAGGCTCCGCTTCGGCTTTATTCTAGATTAGACTCTTACACGCTCTCGATAGCAACCTCACATTAATGACCCTGACTTTCGAGCCAAAAACTTATAGAAATTTACTAATAAAGTATCAACCTAAAGTGAAACACTTAGCCCGCCAAGAACTCAAGTTCTTGGCTAATAGCTGAAACCCGTTGAAACGGGTTGGATAATACCAATTCTCAGTTACGATGCACTAAATTTTTCGTCGTAGGGGCAGCCACATTGTTATGCCCTCTTCGGGAATCGTGCAAAATCAATGAGAATTGGTATAAGTCTGAATTTCCGAGTCATCTTTAGATGACTTGAGTTATTAGCCTTGGGTTTGAACCCAAGGCGGGCTATGCTTCGATTCATTAACAATGCCCACCAAAACTTAGAGGGTGGGCATTGCTAGTTTTTAACGCTTTTTTGAACTTTTGATACAGAATAGCAATGCCCACCCTACAGGAGGTTAAGATTTGCTCGATAAATAGCCCCTTAACTCGCTAGCACTTCGCTGGCAACTAAACAATCCTTTAGTCCGGCAGCGATGCGCTGTTGTTCTTCAAGCGACAGTTCGGGGAACATCGGCAGGGAGAGAACTTCGCGGGCGGCGCGTTCGGCGCGGGGGAATTGTCCGACGCGATCGCTGCCTTGTTGATACACCGTCTGGAGGTGCAAGGGAATGGGATAATATACCATCGAACTGATGCCTAATTCTTGGAGATACTGGCGAACGCGCGCCCGAAGGGATCCGCTTTGCGGATCGCGCAGATTTTCCCCGCCTCGTTCTTGCAAGCGAATCGTGTATTGATTCCAAGCCGATGTACCGCCCGCAGGTGCTTGAGGGAGTACGACATCGGGAAGGGCGCGCAGTAATTGTTGGTAGCGGGTAGCAACGCGATCGCGCCCTTGGTTCCAAGCATCGAGATGGCGCAGTTTAATGGTTAAAATCGCCGCTTGTAGGGCATCGAGACGGCTATTAAGGCCGATGGCTTCGTGGTGATAGCGATCCGTCATGCCGTGTTCTTTGAGCATTCTCACCCGCGCCGCGATCGCGCTATCGTTTGTCGTTACCGCACCACCATCGCCGCACGCCCCTAAATTTTTAGTCGGAAAAAAGCTAAAACAACCGATATGCCCGATGCTGCCAACTTTTTGCCCCGCCCACTCCGCACCCGTCGCTTGGGCGCAGTCTTCAATAACCGCTAGATTGTGCGCTTCGGCAATCGCCATCAATCGCGTCATATCCACCGGCTGCCCGAACAAATGTACCGGCATAATCGCCTTGGTTTTTGGCGTAATCGCGGCTTCAATCTGTTCTAAATCCAAATTAAAGCTTTCGTCGATGTCTACAAAAACCGGAGTCGCGCCAACTCGGGTAATCACTTCGGCAGTTGCGAAAAAAGTAAAAGGAGTTGTAATCACTTCATCGCCCGCACCGATTTCTAAGGCGCGAAGGGCTAAGTAAAGAGCATCCGTGCCAGAATTACAACCGATGCAGTGGGTTGTGCCGGTATAATCGGCAAACTGCTGCTCGAATTCTGCGACTGCTGCGCCGCCGATGTATCGTCCTGATTGAAGAATGTCTAAAACTGAGGTTTCAACGGCTGTACGAATTTGCTCGTACTGTCTGGTGAGGTCGAGGGGGGGAATCTGTTTCACGCGCTTACGTTAGTAATTTGTACTTATCCAATCAAATTTTTGCTCTTTTGTCATTTGTCGTGATTTCGACAAAATTTGTTCTTCTGTGCGCAGACTGATGAATACTGTAATTCAACTTGGCCCTTCGGATCTCGCTTTTTCCCTCGCCTTCATTGCTGCTGCGATCGCGCTGTCTCGTCTTTCGGGACTCGGGCTGGAAGGGCAACTCGCGATCGCCGCCGGACGCACCATTCTACAACTTCTCGCCGCCGGTTACATCCTCGCCTTCGTCTTTACCCTCAATGCAGGCGGCGTTCTGGTTGCATTAGGAGTAATGATAAGTATTGCCGCGATCGTTTCTCAAAATCGCATCGCCAAAAAACTCAAGCGTTTATTTCCCTGGATTTGGGGTTCCCTGTTCCTCAGTACCGCCCTCACCCTTAGCTACATTATCCTCCTGATTATTCAGCCTCCCGCTTGGTACGATCCGCAATATCTCATTCCCCTCGCTGGCATGATAGTCGGCAATGCGATGGATGCAGCCACCCTCGCCGGAGAACGCCTCGTCAGTACCCTTCGCAATTCTCCCAGCGAAATCGAGACGCACCTCAGTTTGGGCGCAACGCCGGAACAAGCGGTATCTAGCTATCGCAAAGAAGCGATTCGCGCCAGTCTTATTCCCATGCTTAATCGCATGATGGTAGTAGGACTGGTATCGCTACCGGGAATGCTAACGGGGCAGGTTTTGGGAGGAAGCGATCCTTTTGATGCAGCACTGTATCAGATTCTTATTTTGCTCGCGATCGCCTTTGCAGATATTGTCGTCGTTCTCGTCATTACCGAAGGAATTCTCCGGCAATTTTTTAACCGCAATGCTCAGTTAAATTATGAGTTATGAGTTATGAGTTATGAATTATGAATTATGAGTGATGAATGGTAAATGATGAATTACGAATTACCAACTACGAATTACGAATTACCAACTACGAATTACGAATTACCAACTACGAATTACGAATTACGAATTACGAATTACCAACTGGTACTTCCCGTAATAAGCGTTCCACAATTGCTTTTGCTTGTCGCCCGCCTGCCGGAATCATTCGATGGGCGAGAACGTGGGGCGCTAAATGTTTGATATCATCGGGAATTGCATAATTTCGTCCTTCCAGAAAGGCGAACGCTTGGGCAGCGCGTTGCAACGCTATCGTCCCGCGAGGACTTACACCGAGGGTAATTTCATTGTCCGTTCGCGAGGCGCGCACGAGATTTAAGATATATTGTTGTAACTCCGTCGCAACTTGTACTTGACCCACTTGTTCTTGTAACTCAAATACTTCTTCGAGGGAAATGCAAGGTTGAAGGGTGTCTAGTCCTTGATGTCCCTGTTGTCTTTGCAACATTTGCAATTCTTCGGTTTCGGTAGGATATCCCAGGGTTAATGACAAGGCAAACCGATCCATTTGCGCCTCGGGCAGGGGAAATGTACCTTGATATTCGATGGGGTTTTGTGTTGCGATCGCGAAAAAGGGTTGCGGTACTTTACGCGATACACCATCCACCGTTACCTGTTGTTCTTCCATTACTTCGAGCAATGCTGATTGGGTACGCGGTGTAGCGCGGTTAATTTCGTCAGCCAGCAAAACATTAGAAAAAACAGGCCCCGCCATGAATTCAAATTCGCGGCTACTGGGGTTCCAAATATTAGTTCCGGTAATATCGGTCGGTAAGAGGTCGGGGGTGCATTGAATGCGCTGAAATTTGCCGTTAATCGATCGCGCTAAGGATTTTGCCAGCAGCGTTTTTCCGACTCCCGGCACGTCTTCGAGTAAGGCATGACCGCCACTGAGTAGGGCGACTAAAACTAAGCGAACTGCATCGGCTTTACCAACCAGAGTTTGAGCGAGATTATCAGTTAGTTTAGTAATAGAGTGGTTCATAGTTAGTAATTAGTAATTCGTAATTCGTAGTTAGTAATTCGCGGTCATTGAGCTTGCCGAAA
This sequence comes from Oscillatoria sp. FACHB-1406, assembly GCF_014698145.1. Lineage (NCBI taxonomy): Bacteria > Bacillati > Cyanobacteriota > Cyanophyceae > Oscillatoriales > Oscillatoriaceae > Oscillatoria > Oscillatoria sp. FACHB-1406. The sequence continues at coordinate 66,257 of NZ_JACJSM010000015.1, forward strand.
TGTAATTCGTAATTCGTAATTCGTAATTCATCATTTACCATTCATTATTCATTATTCATCATTCACTATTCATTAGTATAGCGGCTTGACAATCGATGGCAATTTGTGCCTTAAGGGCATCTAAAGAAGAAAATTTTTGTTCGGGACGCAAAAATTGCATGAGATGAACGGTTAAAGTTTGACCGTATAAATCTCCCGACCAATCTAATAGGTGAATTTCAATCGTTGGCGCGGTACTGCCATCTACAGTCGGACGACAGCCAATATTAGCGACTCCCAGAAGAGTTTGCTGGGAGGGCAAAATAACTTTAACGCTGTAAACACCGTAATGGGGTAAAAGTTTGTTGGGGGGAACTTGTAAGTTTGCGGTGGGAAAGCCGATAGTTCTGCCGAGTTGTTGTCCGGTGACGACAGTGCCGATGAAAGAATAGGGACGACCGAGTAAGCGATTGGCTTGTTCGAGTTTTCCGTCTAAAAGGGCTTGACGGATGGCAGAACTGCTGATTCGAGGGGTGGCGGTTTCGGGGCTATCGCCCGTGCTACTTTTTAAGGTCGCGATCGCAACTTCCACCCCATAATTTTGCGCGATCGCTTGTAAATCTTGCGCTGTTCCCGTTCTTTTTGCGCCAAAGCGGAAATCTGCGCCAATAGCAACCAGTTTTGCCCCTAATTGTTCGACTAAAATCTTACTGACAAAGGCTTCCGGACTCAAAGCGGCGAGTTCGCGATCGAAGGGTAATAAAATCAATTGTCGCACCCCTAATGCTTCAAGCTGCTGTACTTTTTCTTCGAGGGGAGTCAGGAGGGCTTTACTTTTGCCGGTGAAAAATTCTTGGGGATGGGGATTGAAGGTAACGACGGTCGGGTATGTAAGAAGAGAACGATCGCTGGCGGCACTGTAGTGGATAATCGGCGCGATCGCACTGCAATGACCGAGGTGTACGCCGTCGAAGTTGCCCAGCGCAATTGCGGTCGGCGTTAAAGCCGTGGCAGTAGAAGAGGTTACCCACACGCTTTACATTTTGACACATTACGACCGTATCGACGCGCGATCGCTCTTAAACTCGTTCGCGAATTTTGGGCGGCCGATCTTTAGACTCTTGCGCGTTCACCTCAATCGTCATTCCCTCGCGGGCGAGAATAGCATTCGGAAAAGCTTGGCTGACTTCTTCCCCCATGCGATCGAGAAACTCATCATTATGCAAGGGATCGTGATGAAAGATCACCAATTGTTTGACATTGGCTTCTTTAGCCACTTTTACAGCTTCCTGCCAAGTCGAATGACCCCAACCCACCTTACTCGACTTTTCCGAATAGTATTCCTCATCGGTGTAAGCCGCATCAATGACCAGAACGTCTGCATCTCTGGCTAGCAACAGTACGTTAGGATCCAAGCGATCGGGAAAATGTTCTGTATCCGTAACGTAAGCAAAAGACAGATTGCCCCAGTTCACCCGATACCCTACCGCCTCTCCGGGATGATTGAGTTTGGCATTCTCAACGCAAGCCTCGCCAATTTCGAGCTTCTGACCTAATTCCAGATCGTGGAATTGTAAGTCCGCTTGCATAATTTGTAAAGGAACTGGAAAGTTTGGGTGCAGCATTTGGTCGTGATGGCGCTGCATAATTGTCGCACCGTTCTGCGAAATCGGGCCGTAAATATGGAAGCGATTGCCCTTAATAAAAGCTGGAGTAAAAAACGGAAAACCCTGAATGTGATCCCAGTGCGTATGCGTAAAAAAGATATGTCCTTCCATCGGTATCTCTTTAAGCAACGCTTGTCCCAGAACTCGCAATCCCGTACCCCCGTCAAAAATCAAGCACTGACCCGCCACCCGCACTTCAATACAAGGGGTGTTCCCGCCGTAACGAACCGTATCGGCACCGGGACAGGGAATACTCCCTCTCACGCCCCAAAGTTTAATAAGGAATTGATTATAGCTAGACATGGATATTAGCGAAGCTTCAGTTTCTTTAGGCAAGGTTTCGAGCGATCGCTTCGGTAGCCCGAGAACCTCGAAACAGAAGGTTAGAAAGGGTTAACCGGGAATCGCAACGGGCGATTTAGAATCGGGATCGAGGGAGAATTAAAAGTATGAGTATCCGGCTGAGGAATTTTTTCTGCTATCCAAACTTAGCACGGGTTGAGGGCTAATAAAATTGAAGAATTTGCTAAAATTGAAATTCGCACTCTCAATAGACTCGTTTGGCATCCCCGCTAAATTCCAGTTTTTCCGAGTCGCCGAGCGCCTCTGGGTAGCACTAATCCAAATTTAGTTGCAGCTTGAAGCTGAGAAGGGCATCCGGTATTCCCTCAAATCGGCTCCCGAATCTTGTTTAGATCCCGGGCTAGTTATAGCCTAACAATTTTCCCGATTTTCGGGACGGAAGTTAGCTCAACATTCCCTTGTGATTTCGCTCACATCTGCTGCGGTAGTTTGTATGCTTGAAGCATTAGACGTTGTAAGCATTCTCAAAGTCTACTGAATCCGCAATCGCTAGCTTGTCTAATGTAGTAATCTCCTCAGATATTCAGTTTGATTCCCTTTATTCAGCACGTCCCATGAACGATCGAGTCGAAAAATCAATCGCCAGTGAGTTGAAGCTGCAAGCGACGATCCTGTGTGGATTTATCGCCATTTTTTGGGTAGTGGAAATTTGCGATCGCGTCATTTTTGGCGGCAGCCTCGACCGCTACGGCATTCAACCCCATACCCTCATCGGATTGCGCGGCATCCTCTTCGCTCCCTTTCTCCACGGTAACTTCGCCCATCTTATCGCCAATACCATCCCCTTTCTCATTCTCGGTTGGTTGGTGATGCTCCAAGAAACTAGCGATTTCTGGCTCGTGACTGCCGTTACCATGTTAATTGGCGGCTTAGGAACCTGGTTCTTTGGCGGTTCCGCGATTCACATTGGCGCTAGCAGCTTGATTTACGGCTATTTAGGCTTTCTCCTGCTGCGCGGCTACTTCGAGCGCAACTTTGTCTCGATCTTCCTCTCCGTTGTCGTCTTCTTCTTCTACCGCAGTATCATTTGGGGAGTCTTGCCCTCAGATCCGAGGATTTCTTGGCAGGGCCACTTATTTGGGTTTATCGGCGGCATTCTCGCCGCGCGCCTCATCGGACGCAGGAAACGCGAACGACGTAACGTCGATGATTATTTAAAGCGATCGGGATATTAATTTCGTTAATGGTTAAAAAGCAAAAATTTCCGCACTTGCTCGGATCCAAGTGGACGGCACGGCAAAAAACCTTCGGTTGGCGGCATTTCCAAGTCGTCAATCGCCAAGATCGAGGTCAGTGGGTTTTCGCCGAACTCGTTTCTTCTTGCGATCCGAGCGTGCGTTTTTGGATTAATGCCAAACAGCTTAAAGACCTCGATCTTTGGCAAGCCGGTTGGAAAACATTACAAGAAATGAACGAACCCGAAGAAGAAGAATTTTAAGCCTTAAATATTAAGGTGAACGGCGCTCGTCAGACTTAATTAAACCTAAGTTTTGCTTAATATAATATTTGCTCTCGTTAATCGGAAGAATAAAGCCTTCGCTTCGGATTAGCCCGAACTGATGTTCATTCGTTATCAATTATCCATTATCCATTGTCAATTATATGTCTGCTGTTTGCTTAGAAAACGTTTATAAACTCTACAACAAAGTTCCCGTAGTTAACGACCTTTCCATTACGATCGAACCGGGCGAAATCTTTGGTTTACTCGGCCCGAATGGTGCGGGAAAATCGACGACAATTCGGATGCTGATTGCCTTGACTCGCCCAACGCAAGGTATCATTCGCGTTGCGGGGTACGATGTCGTAACTCAACCGGCGCAAGTGAAGCGCAATATTGGCGTTGTCTTGCAACAAACCAGCGTCGATAGTGATTGGACGGTTTGGGAGAACCTGGAATTTCACGGACGAATGCACCATATTCCTAAATCCCAACGTCAGGAACTCATCGAGCAATGGCTGGATTACGTCGATTTACGCGATCGCAAACACGACTTAGTAAAAACCCTTTCCGGCGGGATGAAACGCCGCTTGCAAATTGCCAGGGCGCTACTCCACCAACCGAATATTCTATTTCTCGACGAACCCACCGTTGGCCTAGATCCGCAGAACCGCCGCCGACTGTGGGAAATTATTCAAAACTTGAACCAGCAAGGCATGACGATCTTGTTGACAACGCACTACATGGAAGAAGTCGAATTTTTGTGCGAGCGGATCGGAATTATGGAAGCCGGTAAATTAATAGAGTTGGGAACTTTGCAACAATTGCGCGCTAAGTATGGCGAAGCGGTAATTTTAAAGCAAATGGGCGATCGCGAAGGAACGCGCGAAGCCGGACGGATCGAATCGAGCTTTTTCCCCACTTTAGAAGCGGCTAACGGCTATATCGACGGCTTGCCGGATAGAACCGGGATGATGGTGCGCGCCTCGAATTTAGAAGATATTTTTGTGAAATTGACGGGGCATCAATTAGATTAGATAGATTAGAAAACGCGATCGCCCCCAGGATTCGGTTCCATCGAACTAGAGAGATACTCCTTTGGGCTGCTAGAAAATGAACCGGAAAAACGTTAAAGTATAAGTCATCTAAATCTATGAACTGTCTCAGCCTTATTCGGATCTACTCTACCCGTGATATCGACCTTAATCGCTGACTTTCAAATCATCTTTGAGCGCGATCCCGCAGCCCGCAACTGGTTAGAAGTTATCTTCTGCTACCCGGGGTTGCAAATCCTCCTCTTTCATCGCGTCGCTCACTGGCTTTACCAACATAAAGTTCCCTTTATTCCTCGCCTCATATCCCACCTCGGACGCTTCTTTACTGGCATTGAAATCCACCCCGGCGCACAAATCGGGCGCGGCGTATTCATCGATCACGGGATGGGAGTCGTAATCGGCGAAACCGCTATTGTTGGCGATTACTGCCTGATTTATCAAGGCGTAACCCTCGGCGGTACGGGTAAGGAAAGTGGGAAACGACACCCCACCCTTGGCGAAAATGTCGTCATCGGCGGCGGCGCTAAAGTTCTCGGCAATATCACCATCGGCAACAACGTTCGTATCGGTGCGGGTTCCGTCGTCCTGCGCGATGTTCCCTCCGATTGTACCGTCGTCGGCATTCCCGGACGCATCGTGTATCGTTCCGGCGTGCGCGTCGATCCCCTCGGACACGGAAACTTGCCCGACTCGGAAGCAACCATTATTCGTACCTTACTCGATCGCATCGAACAACTCGAGCAGCAAGTTCAAGAACTCAACGATAAACAATCGGGAGTCGAGCTTCGCACTCGCGCCGCCCTCGAAGAAACTCACGCTCTTTCTGCCGCGCGTTATTGCTACGTGAAGGATAAAGAGATTCAAGAGTTTTTTAATGGGGCGGGGATTTAGAAGCAACGAGTTAAGCCGCTTGATCGGGGCAGATTTGCCCTAATTCGGGGTTACATTGAGTTGCCTTGCTCCACTAACCGAAATAATAAAAATTCCGTCACTTGATTCTCATTAAAATTATCATCGCTGACTAACAGCAACATTTGACCTCCATCCGGTAGGCGCGGACCTAACGCCATCCCCTCAAAGTTATCCAGCGGTATTCCCAACGTACTCAAATCCAGCAACAATTGTTTGCGCAGCGATCGAATTTTCCAGGTATCGCCCGCAAGGGTAGGAATGCGGCTAGTATCAGTAGCATCGCCTCCAGAAATTTGGAAAATCTTTGCCCCACTGCCGGTAATACCGTAGGTTCTCTCTAAAGAGAGCATAAATCCTTCGCGCTCGAGGGCGACTAACTCGGTTAAACCGTTGCTAAAACTGCCGGTGGGGGCGGGGTCGAGGGTATAAAGGTTTTCTGAGATGTAGGCCGGAGGGCCGAAGGGGTTAATGACGTAATGCAAGAAGCGCAGGCGGGGACCGCGTTCTGGCGTGAGTTCTTCGCGGTCTTGGAACAAGGAATATTCTGGGGCGGCGAAGAGGCGAAAGGGGTCTTCGGCGGAAGTGCTGGGAGTGCTGAGGGTTAGCGCTTCAAAACCGAGGTTTTCTTGGGTTCCGCGCGGCGGTTGGTCGGGTTCGTCGGGAAGGTAGCGTTCGGGGAGGCGTAAGGTTTGGAGGAGTTGTCCGGTGGCGAAGTTATATTCGGCGATCGCGCAGGGAACCGCTTCGCGGGGCGCGGCGGTAACATTTTGACTGGGGATACTTTCGCTGGAGATCAGCGCCGTACCGCGCGGAGAAATGGCGAAGCCTTCCGGGTCGATGCTACCGGGGGCGTAAGTTTCGCCCGTCGCGGTTTTGAGGGGAGTTACGCCGTCAATCTCGACTTTTTCTAAGTGTGTTTTGCCGTTTTCGTCGCGATCGAGGTGAAGCTTAAGGGCGTAAAATCGGGCGGGGCCGTGTTGGGAGCGATCGTCTGAGAGGGCGTAGAATCTGGAGGTGGCGCGATCGTAACTCAACGCCGACAATCCGCCAACCTGCGTGTCTTTAAACGTCGTTTCCGGCAGTTGGTAAGACCCTAAAAATTCTAGAGAGAGGGGCAGAAAAATCCGCTGTTCGGCGCGCACTTGAGGAATCGTCCCGCAAGCAGTCAGCAGCGCAGCCAGTAAAATAAGAGCAGTCTTTGCCCAGTGGTGACGGATGAACGCAAAAAAGCAGTCCCGCACGGATATATTCTCCTTAAAACCAGTGTGTATTGACGCTCGGACTCAATCTCATTAGACCGCTTGTGAGGGTAAAAAGCAAACCTCGTTGGAGGCAAAATGCAGAGCGGAACCCTACCAGAACTTAAAGAAATCCATAATAACTGCCCTAGCGCTCGCAATTGCTGTTATCTCTTAGATCTCAACACTCGTATCTCGTTAGAACGCGCACCATAAGGCGGCTCCTTGCAGAGTAGCACCTTACCAAACCCCGTTCCTCCTTTTCACGCTAGCTCTTTAACTCTCTTAACTCCAAAATTCACAATGTCTGAACTTCTCAAAGCAGTCCTCAATAGCGACGAAAAGATCGACCTCCAAGCCTTCTTGAGCCAATTGCGCGCCGAGTCGGAACAATATCTCCTGCGCAACCAAATTCTCCAGGTCTTTGCCGATTACTGCGTCCGTCATGAAAAGCCCGCTTACTTCTTCCATTCTTCGGTCTTAGGCGAACTTTTGCACTATACTCATGAAATTATTCTCGATCGCGAGAGTACCTGGGCCATCCTGCGACCGCGTATTGGTTCGCAATTGGTACTGCGACTGAGCGGAGATTTGAGCAGTTTCGAGCGAATGCCCCTACAAGCCTTGCTTCACCTGCGAGACAATTTTGTCAACCGTCCCTCTTCGGGATTGTTAGAAATCGACTTTAGCCCCTTTTATGCCTCCTCGCCGTCAATTCGCGATCCCCGCAACATCGGTAACGGTCTGGAGTTTCTCAACCGTTACCTTTCCAGTCAATTATTTGCCGAACCCGAACAATGGTTAGAGGCGCTTTTGGGCGTGTTGCGCGCCCAAGGGGATCCGCGTAGCGGATCGCACCAGTATAACAACACGCCGCTGCTCATTAACGATCGCATTCGCACTCCCGACAAACTCTCCGAACAAGTTAAAAAAGCCCTAACTTTAGTCGGTCAGTATCCCAACGCCGAACCCTACGACACCTTTCGCTTCGAGCTACAAAATCTCGGATTTGAGCCGGGATGGGGCAATAGCGCCGCCCGGGTGCGAGAAACCCTCGAATTGCTCGACCGTCTCATCGACTATCCCGACCACGCCGTTTTAGAAGCGTTTATCTCTCGCATTAACCTCGTCTTTCGCGTCGTTCTCATTTCCATTCACGGTTGGGTCGCTCAAGAAGATGTATTGGGTCGTCCCGAAACGACGGGACAAGTTGTTTATGTCCTTAACCAAGCGCGCAGCCTCGAAATTCAACTCCGAGAAGATTTGAAACTCGCCGGTTTAGATAACTTGCTGCAACCGGAAGTTATTGTTTTGACTCGCCTGATTCCCAATTGCCAGGGGAGTTCCTGCGATTTGCCCAAAGAAAAAATTCAAGGTACGGAGAATGCCTGGATTCTGCGCGTTCCTTTCCGAGAATATAACCCCGAAGTTACTCAAAACTGGATTCCTCGTTTTGAAATTTGGCCGTATCTAGAAACATTCGCGATCGATGCAGAACAAGCGATTTTAGCTGAACTTAAAGCTGCACCAGACTTGATTATTGGCAACTATTCTGATGGTAATTTAGTTGCATTCTTACTTTCAAGACGTTTAGGATCGACTTATTGTAATATCGCTCATACTTTAGAAAAACCGCGCTATTTATTTAGCAACCTTTACTGGCCGGATTTAGAATCGCAGTATCATTTTTCCCTGCAATTTACTGCGGACTTGATCGGGATGAATGCGGCTGATTTTATTGTTACGAGTACCTACCAAGAAATTGTTGGCACGCCAGAAAGCTTGGGATATTACGAATCGTATCAATTGTTTAGTATGCCCCAACTGTATCATGTTGTTAGCGGCATCGATCTCTTCAGCCCGAAGTTTAATGTTATCCCGCCGGGAGTCAACGAAAATCTTTTCTTCCCCTACAATGAAAGTGCAAAACGCACGGCTGATGAAACGCAGCGAGTGAAGGATATATTATTCCTTCGCGAAGACCTGGATATTGTGGGGCATCTAGACGACCCAGACAAACGTCCAATTCTTGTTATTGCCCCGCCGACAGCCGCAAAAAATTTAACGGGGATTGTAGAATGTTTCGGCAGCAGCCCAGAACTGCAAGCGCAATGCAATTTAATTTTGCTAACCAGTAAAACGCGGGCAGAACAGACAACCAGTTCTGAGGAAAAAAGCGAAATCGAGCGTTTATATGAATACATCGATCGCTACCAATTAAAAGGTAAAATTCGTTGGTTGGGATTGCGTCTTACCAGTCCAGATGTGGGCGAAGCCTATCGCGTGATTGCCGATTGTGGCGGGATGTTCGTCCATCCGGCGCGATTTGAGGCTTTTGGGTTAGTCATTTTGGAAGCAATGCTGTCCGGTTTGCCCGTTTTTGCCACTCAGTTTGGCGGTCCGAGCGAAGTGATTCAAGATGGTGAAAATGGCTTTGCGATTAATCCGACAGATTTAGCGGGAACGGCAGAAAAAATCTTGAATTTTATTGGCGAATGCGATCGCGATCCGGAGTATTGGGGCAAAATTAGCGATCGCGCGATCGCCCACGTCCGCGAAAAATACAATTGGTCCGCTCACACCAAAAAACTACTTCTCCTCGCCAAAATCTACCGCTTCTGGAACTCTGCTTCAGCAGAAAACCGAGAATCTTTAATGCGCTATCTCGAAGCCCTTTTCTATCTCATTTATCGACCGCGCGCCGAACAACTGCTCGAACAACACTCGCAAGATCGGTTGACTGCTGATAGTTGATAGTGTTGTAGGAACGTTGCAAGTGAAACACTTAGCCCGCCAGGAACTCAAGTTCCTGGCTGATAGCTGAAACCCGTTCAAACGGGTTGGAGCCATCTGAATTTCCCAATCCTCTTCAGAGAACTTAAGTTATTAGCCTTGGGTTTGAACCCAAGGCGGGCTGTGCGAGCAAGTTTAGGCTTAAGTTTGACACCAATGAGGGTAAACCCGCCCCTACAGTTTGGGTTAACTTTTTTACGCCCTCCTACTGATTGCGTAGGGCTGTAACGGCATAATTGAAGACTTCTGTTAAGTCCTTCTACCGGACTGGCTCTCTAAGCCGATAATAGAAACTTGAAGTCGAACAGAGAGCAAAGATTATGTCAGAGCTTGGCAATCCGGCAATGAAAGTCGGCATTTTAGGGTTTGGAGGATTGGGACAAGCAGCCGCTCGAGTGCTTGCACCTCGGCAGGAAATGAGTTGGGTGGCGGCGGCCGACCAGAAGGGCTATATTTACGATCCGGCGGGATTAGATGCCGATCGCTGTATCGCAGTTTATCGCGATCGCGGTTCGGTGGGATATCTGGAACCCCAAGGGCATCTCAGCCAAGATAGCATCCAAGATTTAATCGAACGGTCGAACGCTGAAGGATATTTCCTAGCACTGCCCAACTTACCCAATACGTTTATGGCAGATGTAGCCAGGAAGTTCGCGCGTTCGGGTTGGCGCGGCGTACTGGTGGATGCACTCAAACGTACTAGCGCAATGGAACAAATGCTCGCCCTCAAAGATGAGTTGCAAGCGGCGGGAATTACCTATATGACGGGGTGCGGTGCAACGCCGGGACTGCTGACGGCGGCGGCGGCGATCGCGGCACAAAGTTATGCGGAGATTCACAGCGTTAAAATCACTTTTGGAGTCGGTATCGCCAATTGGGAGGCTTACCGCGCTACGATTCGCGAAGATATTGCCCATATGCCCGGTTACGATGTGGAGCGAGCCAGAGCGATGAGCGATGCGGAAGTGGAAGCGCTGTTAGATAAAACTAATGGTATTCTGGCGCTGGAGAATATGGAACACGCCGACGATTTAATGTTAGAGTTGGCGGGAATTTGTTCGCGCGATCGCGTGACGGTGGGCGGTGTCGTCGATACGCGCAACCCCAAAAAACCTTTAAGTACCAACGTCCAAGTTACCGGGCGCACCTTTGAAGGTAAAACTTCTACCCATACCTTCACCCTCGGCGACGAAACTAGCATGGCAGCCAATGTCTGCGGGCCTGCCTTCGGTTACTTAAAAGCCGGAATCTCCCTCCACCGTCGCGGAATGTACGGCGTTTTAACAGCAGCGGAAGTGATGCCTCAATTTGTGCGTTAGATTTTTGCTGCACGAATTGTAAGTTTTGTCAAGATATGATTTTGTAGGGACGTTCCCTCGAACGTCCTTGCAATTCGCTTGGCAAAGTTTACTAAAATGCTGCTAATGTAGCCTAAGCTTAATTCGCCGCCGCGATCGCCGGAATCGCCGAACTGGTTTTCTCATCTCCCTCCACCGGCTCTGCATTGAAACGATAGCCCACATTCCGCACCGTTTGAATCAAACTCGGTTGGCGCGGATCGGTTTCGAGCTTCTTGCGCAGCGAGAGAACGTGGGTATCGATGGTGCGGGGGTTATCAATGGCATCCGGCCAAGCGCGACGCAGCAATTCCGTCCGACTCAAGGCCGCGCCTTCCGCCCGCGCCAAAATGTAGAGCAAACTGAACTCTTGAGGCGTTAAATCCACCAACTCTTCTCGTAGTTGCACTCGACGCTGAACGAGATCGATTTTCAGGTCGCCATAATTCAAAAATAAGGGAACGGAGAGGGCGCGCAATCGACGCAGTAGCGCTTCCACTCGCGCCATAAACTCCTGCATCCCAAACGGTTTGGTGATGTAGTCGTCCGCTCCCGCTTTTAAGCCTCTGACGATATCGTTTTGGCTGGTGCGCGCCGAGAGTAACAACACGAGAGATTGCTTTTGCTGGTACAGCCATCGGCAGAGTTCAACCCCGTCTCCATCGGGAAGATCGGAATCGAGAACGACTAGAGAAGGCTGAAAATTGTAATATAGGCTTCTGGCTTGGTGGAGGTTAGCCGATTGCTGAACCCGATAGCCAGCTTGTTGAAGATGCCAGCCTAACAGCGATCGCAAATGAGGATTGCCTTCAACCACGAGAATGCGAGTAGATCCCACGATAGCCTACAGTCCTTATCGAGCGTAGGCTTCAGCGTAGCAGAGCTAATGTCAGGATTTTGTAACAATGGCTACGGCCTGGTAATCTCACCACTCAAAAGTTGCTGGGTTGCTTTTTTTCCAGTTACACTCAAGAGTAATCCGCAAAAATGCCGGACTCCAGAAAATTGCAGAAGAACTCGATAAAGTCAATGATCCCTACTGTTATTGAAACCTCCGGTCGCGGCGAACGTGCCTTTGATATCTATTCTCGCCTGCTGCGCGATCGCATCGTCTTCTTAGGGCAAGCCGTCACTGACGAATCGGCAAACCTCATCGTCGCGCAACTACTCTTCCTCGAAGCCGAAGATCCCGAGAAAGACATTTACCTCTACATTAACTCTCCTGGCGGTTCCGTTTCGGCAGGATTGGGAATTTTCGATACCATGAACCAAATCCAGCCCGACGTTTCGACCATTTGCGTCGGTTTGGCTGCAAGTATGGGCGCATTCTTGCTCAGTTCCGGCGCAAAAGGCAAGCGCATGAGCCTGCCCCACTCCCGCATTATGATTCACCAACCCCTCGGCGGCGCGCAAGGGCAAGCTACGGATATTGAAATTCAAGCTAAAGAAATTCTCTATCTCAAAGGAATGCTCAACCATCACCTCGCCGAGCAAACCGGGCAGCCGTTAGAGCGCATCGAACAAGATACCGATCGCGACTTCTTTATGTCCCCCGCTGAGGCGCAAGCTTACGGTTTAATCGACCAAACGATCGATCGCCGTCCTTCTGCGAGCAATCCTCCCAATAACTAATCAACCCCTGCTTTAGCTCGTCAAAAAGCTAGCCCCGCTTCGCGCAATTTCACCAATCCCAAGCTCTCCACTCAAAAAGTCTCCCACCTAATGCCCTCTCTGCTGCTCGATACTCCTGCCCTCAACGCTCCTACGATTCACCAATTACCCAATGGCTTAACCATCATTGCCGAACAAATGCCCGTTAATGCGGTTAACTTTAACATCTGGATGACAGTAGGAGCCGCGATCGAACCCGATGCCATTAGCGGAATGGCGCACTTTCTCGAACACATGATTTTTAAGGGAACCCCGAACCTTCCGAGCGGCGAATTCGAGCGTCGTATTGAGGAACGGGGGGCAGCAACGAATGCAGCGACGAGCCAAGAATATACCCACTACTACATCACGGCAGCACCGCAGGATTTTGCTGAGTTAGCGCCCTTGCAGTGGGATACGCTCCTTAATCCCAGCATTCCGGATGAAGCCTTCAATCGCGAACGCTTGGTTGTTTTGGAAGAGATTCGCCGTTCTGAAGATAATCCAAATCGGCGCACCCACTCGCGCGCGATGGAACTTTGCTTCGAGCGCCTGCCTTACCGCCGTCCTGTTTTAGGCTCGAGCGCGGTTATCGAGCAGTTGCAAGCGCAGCAAATGCGAGACTTTCACGCGCAATGGTATCGTCCCGAAAGGATGACGGCAGCAGCGGTAGGAAATTTGCCGGTGGATGAGTTAATTGAGGTCGTGGCGGCGGGTTTCGATCGCGCTGTTTCCATGCAGTCGCGATTGCCTTTTACCGCGCCTCAGTTACCCACTTTCATTCCTGAAGCGCCCTTTAGTGAAGTTACGCGCCACGAATACGAAGACGATCGCTTGCAGCAAGCGCGATTAATTATGGTCTGGCGCGTTCCAGGAATGCAACAGTTGGATGAGACTTACGCTCTCGATGTCATTTCGGCGATTTTAGGGCAGGGACGAATGTCGCGCCTGTTCCGAGATTTGCGCGAAGAACGGCAGTGGGTGACTTCGATTGGGGCGAGCAATATGACGCAGGGGACGCAAGGATTATTTTATGTCGGCGCGCGCTTGCCGGTGGAGAATGTGGAGAAGGTGGAGGCTGCGATCGCGGAACACCTACGTTCTCTCCAAGAAGAATGCGTGGTGGAATCGGATTTAGACCGTATTTGTACTCAAGTCGCCAATCGTTTTGTCTTCGGTAACGAACGTCCGAGCGATCGGGCTAATCTTTACGGGTACTACTACTCTCAACTCCGCAATCTCGAACCTGCCTTTGAATATCCCGCTCGCATTCGCACCTTAACCCCCGCCGATATTCGAGAAGCAGCCCGTCGTCACCTCACTCCCGATGCCTATGGCATTGTAGTTGCTCGTCCCGCAACGGCTGGCGAGATAATTGATAATGGATAATTGACAATGGATAACGTCTTGAATAATTGATAATGGACAATGGATAACGCTCGGAGCCGTTAATTGCTCTATTATCGCCTGTAGAGACGTTGTATACAACGTCTCTACAGATAATTTTGTAGGGTGGGCAGCGCCCACCCGTCTTAAGTCAGTGCCATTCATCCATTGTCAATTGTCAATTATTCACCCAAGCCATAAATAAGGGCATTGCAATGCAATGCCCTTACCAAGTTTTGGTGGAATTGTTGTTTAACGTTTCGCCAGCTTCTTCGCTACTTTCCGCAGGCGAATCGATTCTGGCGTAACTTCGACTAACTCGTCGGAACCGATGTATTCAAGCGCCCGTTCTAAACTCATATCCACCGGCGTTTGCAATTGCACCAATTCATCCCCCGTTGCCGAACGATGGTTGGTTAATTGTTTCGCTTTGCAGACGTTTAAGTCTAAGTCTTGCGGGCGGTTGTGTTCGCCGACAATCATGCCTTTATACACCTTCGTTCCCGGCGTAATGAAGAATACGCCGCGATCTTCAGCATTTTTCAGCGCGTAGAAGGTTGCAACGCCTTCTTCAAAAGCTACCATTACGCCGTTGTAACGGGTTTCGAGATCGCCGATTAAAGGACGATATTCCAGGAAACTATGGTTCATGATTCCTTCGCCGCGCGTCAGGCGGATGAATTCGCCTCGGAAACCGATTAACCCTCGCGCGGGAATGACAAATTCGAGTTGGGTGCGTCCGTTGCTTCCGGTTTGCATATCCTGCATCGTGCCTTTACGCTGTCCGAGGCGTTCGATGCAAGCGCCCACTGATTCTTCGGGAACATCAAGGACGAGGTATTCAAAAGGTTCGCAGGGTTGTCCGCCAACTTCGCGGTAAATGACTTGCGGCTGCGAGACTTGGAATTCGTAGCCTTCGCGACGCATGGTTTCGATGAGGATACCCAGATGCAGTTCGCCCCGCCCGGAAACAAGGAATTTTTCGGCGGAGTCACTGTCTTCAACGCGCAGGGCGACGTTCGTTTCAAGTTCGCGCGTCAGGCGATCGCGGATTTGCCGAGAGGTGACGAATTGCCCTTCTAAGCCCGCGAAAGGCGAGTCGTTGACTGAAAACGTCATTTGCAAGGTGGGTTCGTCTACCTTGATTAACGGTAGCGCTTGCGGTTCGTCGGGGCAGGTAATCGTTTCGCCAATGTTGGCATCGGCAAAACCGGCGACGGCGACGATGTTTCCGGCAGAGGCTTCGGGCAGTTCGATGCGGGCGAGGCCTTCAAATCCGAGAAGTTTTGAAACTTTACCCTTGACAACGGAGCCATCATCTTTATAGAGTGCGGCTTGTTGTCCGGCTTTGATTTTGCCGTTGTGGATGCGACCGATGACGATGCGGCCGAGATAATCGGAGTAGTCGAGGGTGGTGACTTGCAACTGAAGCGGTTTTTCGGGATCGCCTGCTGGCGGGGGGACGTGCTGCGCGATCGCTTCAAATAGCGGCTGCATATCGACGCTATCATCGTCTAAGCTGGCTTTGGCGAAGCCGGATAAGCCGGAAGCATAAAGGGTGGTAAAGTCGCACTGGTCGTCGTCTGCGCCCAACTCAACGAAGAGGTCGAAAACTTTATCGACGGCGCTGTCGGGATCGGCGTTGGGGCGATCGATTTTATTGACGACGACGATGGGGCGCAAACCTTTTTCGAGGGCTTTTTTGAGTACGAAGCGCGTTTGCGGCATCGGCCCTTCGTTAGCATCGACAATTAGAATACAACCATCTACCATACCGAGAACCCGTTCCACTTCGCCGCCAAAGTCTGCGTGTCCGGGGGTATCGACGATATTAATTGCTAGGTCTTTGTAGCGAACTGCCGTGTTTTTCGAGAGGATGGTAATACCTCGTTCCCGCTCGAGGTCGTTAGAGTCCATGACGCAATCGGGAACGGCTTCTCCTTCGCGAAAGACTCCGGATTGTTTGAGCAGTGCATCGACCAGCGTGGTTTTGCCATGATCGACGTGAGCAATGATGGCGACGTTGCGGATGGGAAGCGACATGGGTAGCTTAAGGAGTTAATGTAATTAATCTAAAGATTTCTTAATATTTTAGCGCATGGCGGCGCGATCGTGAATGCTCCCCCCGTCCGACAAAGGCGCGATCGACACGGGCAATTCTCAGTCTTGATAGTATTTGTGTACTATTTTTGCTATAATGGGAGGGCGTGAGTTACTCTTAAAACGTTAATTAAAATTCAAATTTTATCTATATTTACGAGTTAGATTCTGATGATAGATTGCCTCAGTGTGGCTCGCTACTTCATTGCGAGAGCTTACGAGGACGGAATAGAAGCTGAAATGACAAATATGAAAGTTCAAAAGCTTCTTTATTACGCCCAAAGCTTGCATCTGGCGTTGTACGATGAGCCATTATTTAACGAAGAAATTCAAGCATGGCGATATGGTCCTGTTTGTCCTCCTGCTTATAAGTTTTATCGCGACTTTGAAGGAAATCAGCTACCAATTCCAACAGCAATTGGAGAACAACTTCCTAAAGAATCGCAGGAGCTATTGGAAGAAGTATGGGAATATTTCGGAGGCTACCATGCTTATTTGCTGAGCGACATGACCCACCTAGAGTTCCCTTGGAAAAAAGCGAGAAAAGGATTAGCACCGGATGCCGGTTCTACCGAGCCAATTCTTCTCGAAGATATGAAAGCGTTAGGCGCTCAAAAACTCGAGCTAATAGAGAGAGAACATCCAGCTTATCGAGCCGTTATGCTAGCAACATTAGAGGATGCTTGTAACTCTCAATCTTCAATTAAAATTCAAAAAGGAGAAGTGCGTGACTGGCTCAACTCACTTCTTGATTGAAGACTCTGAGAACTTTAAGCGTTCTTTCAAAAAGCTAGCGAAAGTTCACAAAAATAAATTGGTCGAGCTTGTTGCTAAGAACTTAGAAAATTTAATTGATAACCCTTACCCTCAAAATTCTCGTCATGAACCTTTGCCGGGAAAACTAAAGCTATCTGAAGAATGGACGTTTCATAAACTCGATCTTAAGATTTCCAAGGGAGCTTCTGGACAAGTTAGACTCATGTATTTGGTAAATACAACAACAAAAATGATAAAACTTGTCTGGATTTATAGCCACGAACAATTTTCAAAGCGTCCGCCAGATCGAGAATTAAAAGGGTTGATTCAAGACATAATTAATTAATTTTTTAAGCTTGACGAAGTAAAAGCTTAAAATACAATAACAACCGGAAAAATCCTGAATATTATTTGCTTCTATTGCTTATCAAGTAACCATGTTAGCAAGATCGATCGGGATTTCGATCGCGAATTCCGTACCGACTCCCGGCGTAGAATCGCAGAATAACTTGCCCCCATGCCCATCCACCACCACTTGATAGCAGATTGCCAATCCCAGCCCTGTCCCTTTTCCGACAGGCTTAGTGGTAAAAAAAGGATCGAAAATACGAGCCTGAATATCTTTAGGAATTCCAACGCCATTGTCCGCGATCGCAATTTTAACTCGTTCTCTATCTAACCGCTCGGTACGAATAATAATTGTTGGTTCTGGTGTCTTCTCTAAAGCATCGATCGCATTAATTAAGAGGTTCATAAACACCTGATTCATCAGTCCTGCATAACAGACAACTAACGGTAAGTCGCCATATTGTTTTTGAACCTGAATAGCTGGATGTTTGGTGTTGTTATCTGCATCTGTTGTCTTGAGGCGATGGTCTAAAATGAGTAGCGTATTATCAATACCTTCATGTAGGTTGACGGGCTTAAAGTCCGATTCACCCAAACGAGAGAAATTGCGCAAACCTAGAACAATTTCGCGAACGCGAGTGGTTCCTTGTTTCATTGAACTTAAAAGACGAGGTAAATCGTTGGCAATAAAATCAAGATCGAGATCTTCAACACTCTCCTGAATTTCATTTGCCAAATGAGCAGAATACTTTTGGTAGAGCTTTATGGCGACTAGCATATCCTTTGTATAGTTATTAACGTGACCTAAGTTGCCATGAATAAAATTGATAGGATTATTAATTTCATGAGCAATACCAGCAACTAACTGCCCCAAACTCGACATTTTTTCAGTTTGAACCAATTGGGTTTGGGTATTTTTCAGATGAGCTAAGGCGCGGGAAAGTTCATTAGTACGAGCTTTCACTCGTATTTCCAGTTCTTCATTCGTGCGTTCCAACAACCGAAATGAATATTGCAATTGCTGAACCATGTGGTTAAATGAACCTGCTAATTGTCCGATTTCATCAGGACGTTTGACATTGAGGCATACCTCAAAATTTCCGTTAGCAATTTTGTGAGTTGCAGCAGTTAATTGCTTCAGGGGACGTAAGAGCTTGCTTTTCAGCACCAACCAGATCGAGATAATTTCGACGATTAGCGTTAAAAAACCTGTCAGGAAAATGACTTGGATTGTTTTGGAAGCCTCAGCAATAAGTAGCGATTTTGGATAAATCGTAACAAAATACCAGTCAGGACCTTTAATCCGGTTAACTGCTATAAATTCGCGATCGACTGGATTATCAATTACTTTTTGGTCGGGAGTCATTGCCTTGACATATTCATAAACTCGTTGTAGATGGGGATCTCCAAACTTCTGAATCGTCAATTCCCCCTTACCTGCTTTAATTTCCTCGAGTAAGTCTGGATGGGCAATCAGCCGCCCATCCTCCCGAAACATCATATTTTGAGTGCCTCTCAAGTAATTATTTACAGTTCTATCAATCAACTTATTCAGTTTAATGTTATGACCGCCGTTGGCAATATAATTTCCTTGAGAATTATCAATCGGTATAGTTAAGCTGACCATCCAGTATCCTGAAATCGAATCTAAGTAAGCTCCCGTCCAAACGGGTTTTCGGGTTGGGTTATGCGCTTTATCTCCAATGTAGAAAGATTCTTGGGTTGTAATGTTTGTCTCGGCGGGAATGTCTAAATTAAGCGGAACATTTACCCAGTAACACGCATTAATGTTATCGGGTGCGGCCATGCAGGTATCGACAAATTGGTTTCTCCAGGCTGGAGCATAAGCGCTTAAAACCTCGTACATTGCAATCGCCCGACGCTTTACATCCGGAGTTAATTTCACGCCTTTGCCGATAAATACTGTTGGATGTTTGAGCGTGTCAAAAGTTTTAGTCGGCTGGTTTTGGGGGGCATTCCGCACGGTTCCATCCGACCAAGTATAAAATAGGCGATCGAACTCTGCTTGAGGATCGCGATCGGCTTGTGCTTGGAGATTACTTAAAAATGCTTCCTTAGTTAGGGCTTGGTTACTTTCAGCCAGTTGAAAAATTTGTGATTCGCGCTGTCCCCGTTCTGCGACATATTTTCCTAGTTCTAAGCGAACTCTTGTTTGCAATACTTCCATTAAATGGAAATAACTCACCGTACAAGATAGTAAGACAACCGCTGCAATACAGGAGGTCATTTGCATCAAGGTTACTCGTGCAAGTGATGACTGCTGCGAAGTAACAGTGTCGGAAACTTGATGAATCCATTTTCTCAGCATAATATTCAGTTACTAAAAATAGAGACTGCTAAGGTTCCCCGAAAAATGGGGCTGGAGACACACGATAAGAAAGGGGCTAGAGGAGAGACAGGGCAGCTTAAACTCAGATAGAGAAAGCTTTATAGCCTCAATAAAATTGAACGGCTATCAATCCTATGCAGATAAAGTAGCATTTGCATTGATTTTTAGCTTGAGTGTTCGGAAATCTTTTTAGCGTAACACACGATCTCGAGATAGACAGGAGTATTATATCTTCTGTGTATAATATGGGAGTGGCTTTACAAAAGGATTTCTTCCATCTTCTTATGGTTGAAAGTATTACAGCATCCGAACCCCCAGCGACTCAACAAAATCAAGGCGAGCAACGGGTTGTTTTTCGAGGTATTTCTTGGGATACTTACGAACAACTTTTATTAATCTTGCCGCAATCGCGCGGATCGCGTTTAACCTACGATCGCGGAATTTTAGAAATTGCCATGCCCTTAGAAGACCATGAATTTTTTCGCTGCTTAATCGAGTATTTTATTCGAGGTCTAGTGGAATTGATGGACTTATCGATTAAGACGATGGGTTCAACAACAATGAACTATCCCCAGCTTCAAAAAGGGGCGGAACCCGATAATGCTTACTACATCCAAAACCAGGCATTGGTAAAGGGGCGAAATGTCGATTTTTCCGAAGATCCGCCGCCGGATTTAGTGGTGGAGGTTGATATTACTCACACGGATATTGCTAAAAATCAGTTTTATGCCGCTTTGGGCGTGCCGGAGTTTTGGCGGTTTAATGGAAAAGTCTGGCGCATTTATAATTTAAAATCAGGGGCTTATGTGGAAGTCGATCGCAGTCCGACGTTTCCCGACGTGCCAAAAGAATGGCTTTATGATTTCTTAGCGATGGCGAAGGAAGATGAGATTGGGGCGATGCGGAAGCTGAGAGAACGCTGGCACGACAAGTTTAATTCAAATTGAATCTGTATGGGATATATTTATGCGATCGCGGCTACCCTGATTTGGGCGGGCAACTTTGTCATTGCTAGAGGCTTAAATTCCGCAATTCCACCGATTAGTTTAGCTTTTTTTCGCTGGTCGATCGCATTTTTAGCTCTCCTTCCTTTTGCTTTACCTTCGCTCCTAGAAGATCGAAAACTTTTTAGAAAACATTTTGCTTATCTCAGTGTAACTGCTTTACTGGGGATTACCAATGTTAACACTTTAATTTACATTGCCGGTCGTACTACCCAAGCCGTTAATATGGCTTTGATTGCCACCTCTTCACCCATTTTTATCGTGATTTTCTCGCGCTGGTTTTATGGGGAAAAAATCTCGCTTCGGCGGGGATTGGGTCTTGCGATCGCGGTTTCGGGGGTTATCCTGCTTGTTTCGGGCGGTTCTTGGGAAAAGTTAGCGAGTATTTCTTTTGCGGAGGGAGATGTTTATATGCTTCTTGCATCGGTAGTTTTTGCGGGTTATACAATGCTTTTAAAGCGAAAACCCTCAGAAATGCGGCTAGCGACGTTTCATCTTTTTACGTTTGGTTTGGGATGGATTTTTTTACTGCCTTTTTACGCCATAGAAATCAGCAGTTCGCCTCCCGTTAATTTTAATTTTACGCTGAGCTTAGCGTTACTTTATATTGGAATTTTAGCATCCGTCGTTGCCTTTGTTGCCTGGAATAAAGCCATTATTTTAGCGGGGGCAACTCGTGCGGCTTTGATTTATTATCTGATCCCAGTTTTTAGCGGTTTTGCGGCTTGGCTGATTTTGGGCGAACCGATCGCGCCGGTGCATTTCCTGAGTACGATTGCGATCCTTACAGGTATTATTTTAACAAATCACGTCCCCTCAGAAAAAAGTACCCATCGCGGGTAATGTCATTTTCGATCGGCTTGTAGCATCCTAGAATTAAGCTCCTTTAAGGGCTAGCTATTGTAACATTTTGCAACAAGCCGGAGATAAAGTATGGGGCAAGGTTTAGATCGAGGATATGGCGTTTTGAAATGTCGCGCGATCGCGAAAAAAATCGAAACGGAGCGAAATTCTCCGCACTACCAAATTCTTGTTACGGACAATATAGGTCAATACCGCCTAGCCCTCAATGTTCGTTCGACTGAAGCACCTTACGATCTTCTTTATGCGATCGTCCCTAATTTTCAACATCCAATCACAGAAAAATTATATAAATTAGACTGGGGTTTTACTAACATCAAAAAAGCCGATCGAAAACCGGGAGGAATTGCCCTAGATTATATCCGAGGCAATCTCTTAAATGTTACTCAAATGCAGCCCTTGCCGTTCCAACGTTCAGGCGGCAGCGAAAAAAATCCCAACGATCTTAATGAATTTATTAACAGTTATATCGAGCGGGCGATTAAAACAGAAGATGCGATTATTTACGCCTTTGGGGAGCCTTGGGAACCGGACAAAGGAGAAGATAAAATCTTTGGGTTCCAGCCGAGTTGCGGCGTTCATAATTTACATAAAAATCAGGGAAGTCCCAAACCCAGCCATAAAAAAAAGAAGGATTTTTCTAGAGAAAATGGAGTTTGGCAAGATGGAGGATTATTAATTCACTTTCCTTCTTCCGCTCAACCTTGGGTGGCGATGTTCTTTAAATTTGCCTCTCAAGCTTCTCATACAGACGATATTAATGGCGATGCGTTGCGCGATCCCGCAAGGATCCGCGTAGCAGCACGCGTTGGTAATGAATCTCCGGTTCCCCAGCAACCCAAACTTCGCCCTAGAATTAAGATTATTGCTGCTTTGGTCAATCCTATCGGCGATGATATCAGCAAAGCATCAGTGACTTTGATGAATTATTCTCCGGAAGCAGTAGAGTTAAAGGGATGGGCGATCGCGGATAGTTTGAAGCGTAAGCATCGATTGACAAACTTAACCCTAAATTCGGGCGAAACAACGGTTGTAAAATTGACCGGGCAGGAAGCAAAGTTATCGAATAAGGGTGGGTTGATTACGTTATTAGACGCGCAAGGGATAAAAGTGGATGGCGTATCCTACACGCGCGCAGCAATTGTCGAACCGGGCTGGACTATTACATTTTAATTACGAAGTATCGAGAGAACCCAAAACAATAGGATTGCAAGGGTGCGGGTTTAGAAATCTCCTCGAAATTAAACGCCGCCTTATACCCCACGGCTCGAGTTAAGCAACCTTAGCGACTCCAATATCTTCATCGATAAATGTTGTCGCACTCCGCGCCGCTTCGAGAATCGTTATCAAGCCGCTTCCCGGATGAACTGCCCCGCCAATCCAGTATAAACCGCGCGTATTTTCGGAACGAATCGGCGGGCGAAAAGGGCCCAGTTGCGTCCAGTTATGGCTTAAGTTAAACACGGCTCCGCGATAAACGGAATAGTCGTCGCGCCAAGTATTCGCGGTGTAGCAGGTTTCGCGGACGATGTGCCGTTCGACATCTTCATACCCTAACAGGGGCATCCGCGAGAGGATAAAATCGCGGTAGGATTTTTGCTTAGCACTCCAATCGACTCCGTAAGCGGTGTTGGGAATGGGAACGAGAACGAAGAGAGTGCTGTGTCCCGGAGGTGCGTTGTCGGTATCGATGAGGGTGGGATTGCAGACGTAGAAGGGCGGGTTTTCTTCGTCGAGGGCGGAATCGTCCATCCAGGGACGTTCGCGGCGGCGGATATTTTCGGAGAGGTAGATTTGATGGTGGGGGAGGTTTTCGTAGCGGCGATCGATGCCTAAGTAAAGCATAAAGGTGGAGCAGGAATATTGGAAGCGCTCCAGTTTGCGATCGCTATAACGCCCGCGTTCTGAATCCGGTATGAGGGTTTGCATCGCGTGGCCGAAATCCGCATTCACCACTACCGCATCGGCGGTAATCCGTTCGCCGCTAGCGAGTTCGACTCCCCGAACTTGACGATTTTCAATCCACGCTTGGCGAACGGGACAATTGAGATGAATGCGAACGCCCAAATCTTCTGCTGCTTTCCCCATCATTTTGGCAAGATTGCGGAAACCGCCTTCGGGATGCCACACGCCATCGGCAAATTCGAGGTAGGGAATTAAGCTGAAAACGCTAGCACTGACGGTGGGGTGCATTCCCAAGTATTTTGAGGGATAGCTGAGGGCATAGACCAGGCGATCGTCTTGGAAGTAGTTCCAAAAATGTTGGTACAAGCTTTCCCAAGGGCGAAATTGAAGCGCGGCGAGGATTTCGTCCGGGCGCAGGTAGCCTAAAATGGAACGCACCGGAGAACCGAGATAGGGGCCGTAACCGAGTTCGTTTTTGCGTTGGTGTTCGAGATACCAGCGATCGAAAGCTGCGGGGAGGTCGGGACGCAGGGTGGCGAGTTGGGCTTTGAAGGCGGTTAAATCTGAGGTTAAATCGAGATGGGTTCCATCCCAAAACCGGGCGCGCATGAAGGGATCGAGGCGCTTGAGGCGGATGTAATCGGAGAATTGCAGGCCGGAGTCGGCGAAGAGTTCTTCATACAGTCGCGGGAGTTGTAAGATGGTGGGGCCGGTATCGAAGGAATAAGGGCCATCTTCAAAGCCTCGCATCCGACCGCCGACGCGTGCCGCTACGCGGATCCCTGCGGGATCGCACGCTTCAAATATTTCCACTTCATACCCTTTCCCAGCAAGCCGGATTGCAGTAGCTAAACCCCCCGGCCCCGCACCAATAATGACAATTTTCTTAGACATCCTACTGACTGCGCTTCGCTGACAGTTCTACTAATTGTGCCATTTTACCCCGGGGAATTGCTCGGGAACCCCGAAAAACCTGCGCGGCGCGATCGCCGGTCCCATTTTTGGTAAGTTTAACTATAATAGTTATAGTAAACTTAACTATAATTTCAGCCTCAACCCGCAACTACTGTGTTTACAACCCTTTTACCGCGCCCCACAACCGATAGCATTCCCGACGACTTGTTTGCTGCCATCGAACAACTCAAAAAAGAACTGAACGCCATTGTCCTCGCCCACTACTACCAAGATTCTGACATTCAGGACATTGCAGACTATCTCGGCGACTCCCTCGGACTCGCCCAACAAGCAGCCACCACCAACGCCGATGTCATTGTCTTTGCAGGCGTTCACTTTATGGCAGAGACAGCAAAAATCCTCAATCCGGACAAACTCGTACTGCTGCCCGATTTAGAAGCAGGTTGTTCTCTAGCCGATAGCTGCCCCCCCGAAGCATTTGCAGCATTTAAGGCACAATATCCCGACCATATTGTAGTTTCTTACATCAATTGCTCGGCAGAAATTAAGGCAATGAGCGATATTATTTGCACCAGTTCAAATGCCGTAAAAATTGTCAATCAAATTCCGGCAGAGCAACCGATTATTTTTGCGCCAGATCGCAACCTCGGACGCTACGTGATGGAACAAACGGGCAGGGATTTAGTGTTATGGCAAGGCAGTTGTATCGTTCACGAAACCTTCTCTGAGAAAAAGTTAATCGAACTAAAAATCGAACATCCCAAAGCTGAAATCATTGCCCATCCTGAATGCGAACCGCCGGTTTTACGCCACGCCGATTATATCGGTTCAACGACTGCATTGCTGCATTACTCTCAAAAAAGTGCTGCGGATACTTTTATCGTTGTCACCGAACCGGGAATCGTTCATCAAATGCAGAAAGCTGCACCGAATAAGCGCTTTATTCCAGCCCCCGGAACTAACAATTGTGCGTGCAATGAATGCCCGCATATGCGCTTAAATACGCTGGAGAAATTGTATTTAGCGATGAAGAATCGCCAACCGGAAATCACAATGGCAGAAGAGATTCGAGTGGCAGCGTTGAAACCCATTCAACGGATGTTAGAGATGAGTATTTAGTTGAGAGAATGGTGCGTTACGCAAGGCTAACGCACCCTACTTTTTAAGATAAAATTGAGAGTAGGCTTTTAGATTTATTGAGTCGGGCGATTTCCCTTAAATCCTAACATCGAGCCACCCTTTCAATAATTCCTCTTGCTCTTCAGATATCGATTTCATCTTTGTAACTTGATAAACAAGAGGCTGAGGTTTTTCTAAACGAAGGCGATGAATCCGCAATTCTTCTTGATGAAAAACCGCGACTTCAATCTCATCTCCCGCTCGATAGTCTAGCAAGCGTTCGTTTAACGATTCTGCCGTTACTTTGAAGCCATTAATCGCGAGTAATTCGTCGTCGGGATCGATTCCTGCTAAGTTTGCGGGCGACATCGCTTCGACAAACTGAACTTTTGCTTTCCCATTTTCTGGGATAACTCTCATTCCGGTATAAGGAATTGCTTCGCCTTTCTCAACTGCTTTTAATTGCAACCCAAAAGGTTCGAGATAGGTGTCAAAAGGTAAAGCTTCAGTATCGTCAATAAATGCCGCAAAAAAGCTGCTTAAATCGACACCCGCAACGGATTCGATCGCTTGCTGCAACTGTTCGGGCGTAAAACCTACTTCATCTTTGCCAAACTGTTCCCACAGAGTCCGTAGCACGTCATCGAGCGATCGCTGATTTTTGTGGCGCGATCGAATTAACAAATCCAGCAGCAGCGAAACCATTTCCCCTTTTAAATAGTAGGAAATTTGCGAATTATCGCTATTGCTATCCCGGCGGTAAAGTTTAATCCAAGCATCAAAACTCGACTCGCTCAGCGGTTGAACTTTTCGCCCCGGTGTCAGTAAATAGCGCGTAATTTCTTTACTCAGAATATCTAAGAAAGTTTTAACGTCATAAATACCTGCCCAAGCTGGAATTAAGCAATCGTAATAGCTTGTTGTTCCTTCACTAAACCATAGGGATGTCGTATAGTTTTCTTGTTCGTAATCGAAGGTTTCTAAAGCTTTGGGGCGGATGCGCTTTATATTCCACAGATGAAAGAATTCGTGAGCGACAAGCTGAATAAAGCGATTGTATTTTTCGGGGTGGCGGAAGCCAAAACGAGGATAATTGAGCGAGCAAGAGTCTTTATGCTCCAACCCACCATACCCCATCGCCGATAAATGAAGGATAAATAAATAGCGATCGTAGGGCAAACCTCCGAAGATTTTTTCTTCAACGTTAATAAGCTTTTTGATATCCTCAATCGTTGATGCTGGGTTAATATTTCCTTTCCCCCAAATCGCTAGCTGGTGAGGCTTATTTAAGACTTCAAAATCATGAATTTCTTGAGTGCCAATTTCAAAGGGACTGTCAACTAACGTATCGAAATCGCGCGCCTCAAAGCTGTAACTGTCGCCAGACAATGAAAGGATTGGTAAAGTCGTGCTGACGCGCCAGTTAGGTTTGGGGGGAATAATTGTAATGCGGATTGGCTGTTTTTCGCGTCCGGGAACGAAATAGAAGAGGGCTGCCCCATTGAAATAGCCGTGCGTTGCATCAAGGTGATTGGTGCGAACGGAAAGTTCGTTCGCAAACACTCGATAGCGAATGTTAACGGTTGAAGTTTTTTCGGTGGAAATTTGCCAGTGGTTTTTACTGAGTTTTTGACTGGGAAGCTGACTTTGCTTTTCCGCATCCCAAGCGCTGAAATCTTGAACGTTACGAGCATATTCCCGAACGAGGTAAGAACCGGGAGTCCACACGGGCATTTTCAAATCGAGAACCGGAGAGTTCCAATCATTAATCTGCAATGTCACTTCAAAGAGGTGAGATTCGGGGACGGACATTGCGA
The DNA here is from genome assembly GCF_014698145.1 of Oscillatoria sp. FACHB-1406. NCBI lineage: Bacteria > Bacillati > Cyanobacteriota > Cyanophyceae > Oscillatoriales > Oscillatoriaceae > Oscillatoria > Oscillatoria sp. FACHB-1406. The sequence continues at coordinate 93,250 of NZ_JACJSM010000015.1, forward strand.
CTTGATAGTGAAGCATGAAGGATAAATGATGAGGAATAAATTATGAGTAACGAGCCATTAATCATTAATGAGTTATTTAAAATTTAGCAAAAAATATTAAAAGTTGTGGGACGTTCGGGAGCGTAAATTCAACTTTTATTTTTTTGAGGAGCGAGCGATCGGGATTCAGTCTCTATTGTATTCTTCCGCTCAAGTGAGTCAGTTGTTTGAGGTTAACTAAACACAAAATATTCTTAGCCGATTGAATTTCGACCCAACCTTTAGCTTCTAATTTTTCTAAGATTTTACGAGTTTCGTCGATTGTAATATCCGAAACATCTGCGAGGTCTGAGTGGGAAATATTCAGAATTTCTGCCCCTCTTTCAGTAGTTTTACCGTAATTTTCAGCAAAAGTTACTAAAGTTTTGGCGAGCTTAATGGCGGGCGGTTGATTTCGCATTTGAAAGCGAATATTGGTTTGGCGCAAACGCTGCACCATCAGTTGCAGCATTCGGTGATGGAGTTGAGGATCTTTGAAGAGGGCTTGGATGAAGCGTTGAGCGGAAATGCTGACTAATTCGACATCAGAAAGGGCGATAACATCGGTGGAGCGGGGAGATTCGTCTAAAATGGCCATTTCGCCAAAAAAGTCGCCTTCCCCTAAAATAGCGAGGGTGGCGGCGCTTTCTCCGGCAAGACGACGAACTTTCACCCAACCGTCAACGATGAAATAGACGGCATTTCCCCAAGAGTCTTCCATTAAGACGGCGCGATGGGCGGGATAGTCGTGTTCGACGGCAACGGAGAGTAACCAGTCTAGGGTTTCCGGGCTAACTGTGTTAAAGAGGGGAAAACGCTCGCTAAACGCTTTGGTTTCCATTAGCAGTTTATAACTCCTATGCAATACGTTCTCGGAATGGAGTCGCGCCGCGAAGCGGATTCTTGCACGATCGCGCGATCGTCAGGTAAGGAGTCGATGGCTAAGTGCTTCGGGAACTCGGTTGCGGACTGAACCAAACATTGTTGCATTGCATCTCGAACTTCTATGCCCTGATATCTTATCAAAAATCTGACGCAGCAAAGCCCGATTCGTTGATACTGGGGAGTTATCAGCCTTAAAGGGTTTGCTTTGGTGTTACTTAGCTTTACTTTGAGGAAAATTTGTTTTACGGCGCTATTCTGGCAAAACCGCAAATTATGGTATATATGTAAAGGTTTATGAAGTTCAATCTTCTCAAAGCTTCGCAATACCCTCAATAATCATTTACATGACTGCATTAGTACAAAAACCTCAACCCTGGGAATCTGCCACCTCGGATGCTCCTATGCGCCTCCGGGATATCCTTAAAACCTTACCTCCTGAAGTGTTTTTGAAGGATCGGCGCAAAGCTTGGTTGAAAGTCGCACTCAATGTCGCGCTCGTTGGTTTGGGATACTGGGGTTTAGCAGTTGCCCCGTTTTACCTCTTACCCGTGCTGTGGATTTTTACCGGAACCGCTTTAACGGGTTTTTTTGTCATCGGACACGATTGCGGACATCGCTCGTTTGCGAACCGCAAGTGGATCAATAATTTAGTAGGGCATTTAGCGTTTCTGCCGTTAATCTATCCGTTCCACGCTTGGCGCATTCTCCACAATCACCACCACAAACATACAAATAAGGTTCAGGTTGATAATGCCTGGGATCCGTTTACGGTGGAGTATTACGAGAGTTTACCGCCGCTGCTGCGTTGGGGATACCGACAAATCCGGGGACGTTTTTGGTGGCTCGGTTCGATCGCGCATTGGGCTAAGCTGCATTTTGACTGGACGCAATTTAAGGGTAAGCAACGGGAACAAGTGCGTTTTTCAGTCTTGTTTGTGGTTATTGGGGCTGCGATCGCGTTTCCAACGCTGATTGCTTTAACAGGGATTTGGGGTTTTGTCAAGTTTTGGTTGCTACCTTGGTTGGTGTACCACTTCTGGATGAGTACGTTCACCATCGTTCACCACACGCGCCCCGATATCCACTTTGCTCCGGTTCAGGAATGGGATGAAGCAAGCGCGCAGTTGTTCGGAACGGTTCACTGCGAGTACCCGCGTTGGGTTGAATTTCTCTGTCACGATATTAACGTTCACATTCCCCACCATGTTTCGACGGCGATTCCTTGGTACAACCTCCGCAAAGCTCATCAAATTTTGAAGGAAAACTGGGGAGAAAATTTAAAAGAAAGTAAGTTTTCCTGGGAGCTAATGCAGGAAATCACCGATTACTGCCATTTGTACGATGGTAGTAAAGGCTATCAAAAGTTTCCTCAGTAGGACGCTCCTGAAGTCGCCGCTCTTTATTCGGTCAATCTCGAAAATCGAGCGGGTTTGTTAGCGCAACAAATAGGGCATAGCACGGCTATGCCCCAGTTCTAAAGCGGCTATGTAACGACCGTATTATCCTTTCAGAATACTCAATTTTCTGTGATCGTTAACACTAATAAATCCCAAACATTACCGGCTGTAGAAGCCGTTGAACTTTCCGAACAGCTACCGTTTACCCTCAAACAGATCAAGGATGCGATTCCGCCACACTGTTTTGAGCCTTCTGTGCCTCGCTCGTTAGCTTACTTTTTCCTAGATATCGGAATTATTGCAGGACTGTACGCGATCGCGGCTTACCTCGATTCTTGGTACTTTTTCCCGATTTTCTGGTTGATGCAAGGGACAATGTTTTGGGCGCTGTTCGTCGTCGGACACGACTGCGGACATCGCTCTTTTTCCCGTTACGAATGGCTCAACGATCTCATCGGTCATTTGTCGCATACTCCAATCCTCGTTCCTTTTCACGGCTGGCGCATCAGCCATCGTACCCATCACAACAATACGGGGAGTTTGGAGAACGATGAAAGCTGGTATCCGATCTCGGAAAGTCGGTACGAAAAAATGACGGGATTGGAACGATTTGCGCGCTTTGATATTCCGTTGTTAATGTACCCGGTGTATCTGTTCAAACGCTCTCCCGGCAAACAAGGAACCCATTTCGATCCTAGCAGCCCGCTGTTTAAACCTTCGGAAAAAAATCAAGTTTTAACCAGTACGATTTGCTGTATTGCAATGATTGTCTTGCTAGGCGTTTTAACCTATCAATGGGGCATTTTATGGTTTGTCAAATACTATTTCATGCCTTATCTCATTTTCGTGATGTGGCTTGACTTAGTGACGTTTCTACATCATACAGAAGAAGATATTCCTTGGTATCGCGGCGAGAATTGGAATTTCTTGAAAGGGGCGCTTTCGACGATCGATCGCGATTACGGTTTCATTAATGAGATTCATCACAATATTGGAACCCACGTCGCCCACCATATTTTCTTGAATATGCCGCACTACCATCTCAAGGAAGCGACAGAAGCAATTAAACCGCTTCTCGGCGATTATTACCGCAAATCCGATCGCCCGATTTGGCAGTCGTTCTGGCGCTCTTACCGCAATTGCCATATTGTCTCGGATACGGGAGCGACGGTGTATTACCGCAAAACGAGATAATAATTGATAATGGACAATGGACAATGGATAACGAAGAAGAGACGATCGTTTTTTAGGGGGAATTAAGTTTCCAATTAATGCTCGATTGTTCGTTATCCATATGTCGATTTGAAAAACATCCACTCTGGCTGACGGGCGCGGTGGCGGGAGATTCCCTTAATCCGCGATCGCGCTGTCCCACTTCTTTCGGTAAACCTTTGAGCCGTAAATGCCCTCAATTGAGGCAATCGTTTCTCCGAAAGCGCTACCATATTGATAAATAGCTGGGTCAAACCGCGATCGCCCCAAAGGCAACTCGTCCTGCAAAAGCCCCGAAATTCTTTAGCGGTGCAGGATGCGAATATCGATTGGGGCGGGTAAAATACAACTCAATAGCATCACCGGCTAGCTAAGATTGTCGAGCGCTGCATTGAATTCAATGGAAGGGAGTATTAGGAAGTAGCACTATGCTTGTTTGTCCCAATTGTGATTTTGAAAATCCAAGCATTAATAAGTTTTGCGAACAATGCGGAACGTCTCTAGAAACTTGGTTGGTGGCGATCGTCGAACAAGCGCAAAGACCAACCGCCGAGAGCGTTTCTGCCCCCGTCTCCCCTCCGATTGAAAGCGCGCCGGTAGCAGTGGAAAGCCCTCAAGCCCCCGTGCCGAACCCCGAAAGCGCGCCGGTAGCAGTGGAAAGCCCCCAAGCCCCCGTGCCGAACCCCGAAAGCGCGCCGGTAGCAGAAGCCGTTGTCTCTGCCGTTCCGTCGCCGCAGCCCGAAGCTGCTGCTTCAACCGAACTGAGTGGAGAAGCAGTGGATCCCCAGCAACGTTACCGCATTGCTGCCGAGGCACGTCAAACTTGGCTCGACTGGCAGAAACAGCCCGCCGGAACGTTTGAGACGCACGTCTCGGATTCTCAACCCTCCGAACCAACTTTTTTAGAAACAGTTTTCGATCGCAGCCAGGAAGAATCAGAAAATGCGTCCGCTTCTGCCGAAGATTCCCAGGCTATGCAAGAGATACCCGCGATCGCTTACCATTACCTGACCCTTCACGATTCCCTCGCCCCCGCAATTCCCCCCCTCCACGATGCTTGGAAGTTCGGCGGCTTTGAGACAATTTTGCTCGAAGACCGTCGAAATTGGGGGCTATTAATCGACCGTTGGGGCGATGAAGGGAATTCGCTCCTACAATTGCTCTACTGGCTCGACGAAATGCTGAAACTTTGGCAAGCCTTAGCACCAGTCGGTTGCGCTCAAAGCCTGCTCGAAGAAACGAACTTGCGGCTCGACGAAGACCAAACCCTCTGCCTGCAACGCCTCTATCCCGATCCCGCCAACACCCAATTAACTCTTCAACACTTGGGCAAAATGTGGCAAAAGCTGTTTGGCAAATCGGGACGGACGATTTACGATCCGTTACCTCGGTTTTTGGAACAGGTGCGACAAGGCAACTACACCACTGTAGATGAAGTGCGCCCTAACCTCCAAAAGATCGCCACCCAATACGAAAATCCCTCAGCTTTCGAGGAAGAGATAACGCAAGTCCCTTCTGCCGCCGAGCGCTCCGAAGCCAACACTATCCCCTTAGTTCAGACATCCGAGCGATTTACCGCCCCAAAAAGCAGCAGCGATGACGCGCCGACTGTCGTTCTTCCCATGCAACTGCTTAGCGTCTTGGAAGCGGGCTGTACCGATATCGGTCGCCAGCGAGAACACAATGAAGACTGCTTTGGCATCACCGCGAATATTTCCAAAGACGAAAATGCGATGAGCAAGCAAGTTCGCATTCGCGGGTTGTACGTGGTTTGCGACGGGATGGGCGGTCACGCCGCCGGAGAAGTCGCCAGTGCTATGGCTGTAGACACTTTACAGGAATATTTTAAGAACAACTGGTCAGAGGATGGCGGACTGCCCGATAAAGATACGATTATCGAAGGTGTATTGACAGCCAACCAAAAAATTTACGAAATCAACCAGCAAAACGAACGCTCTGGGAGCGGACGGATGGGAACGACGTTGGTGATGGCTTTGGTTCGCGATACTAAAGTCGCGATCGCGCACGTCGGCGACAGTCGCATCTATCGCATCACCCGCAAGCACGGAATCGAACAACTCACCACCGACCACGAAGTCGGTCAGCGCGAGATTCAACGCGGAGTCGAACCGGCGGTTGCTTACGCTCGTCCCGATGCTTATCAACTGACTCAAGCGATCGGTCCTCGCGGCAGTAATTTTGTCAAGCCCGATGTCACTTTCTTGGAAATTAATGAAGATACTCTGATTCTGTTGTGTTCCGATGGTCTATCCGACAACGATTTACTCGAAACGCACTTTCAGACCTATCTTACCCCTCTCATCAGTTCCAAAGCTGACATCGATCGCGGTTTGCAAGAACTGATTGACTTCGCTAACGATCGCAACGGTCACGATAACATTACGGGTTTGCTGGTTCGTTTAAAGGTGCGACCCAGTACGGACTACCCGCGCTTTTAAAATGTCGCGCGAGTCGCTGCCTTAGTCCCTTGCCCGCAACGTTATGATTACGATCGCGCTCCTAGACCCGAAAACTCACAACCCCACTCAAACTTGGGCTTTTCGCGACTCCGAGGCAATTCGCATCGGCCGCGCTAACGATAATGAGATCGTTCTCGATCGCAACTTGGAAGTTTCGCGCTATCACGCCGAGTTGCGCTCGGTCGCCCGCACGCCGGGACAGCACCAATGGCAGTTGCTCGGACGCGGAGCGAATGGGACGTTTCTCAATGGCGTGTTGGTTTCTCAAGCCTTTGTTCCCGACAACGCCCTCCTCCAACTCGCAAAAGGTGGCCCTCTATTGCGGATCGACTTGTCCGAGGTTGCTGCGCCCCCCGTCTCCCCTGGCTGCACCCACGCGGGTAATGCTCCTAATACCCTATTTTGCGTGCATTGCGGTCAGCCCATTGTTGAGGAAGAACGGTTCGTGCGTCAGTATCAAGTGTTGCGCGTTTTGGGGCGCGGCGGGATGGGGACGACGTACCTCGCATGGGATAAAGCGGGGTCGATTTCCGGACGACCGATTACCCTCGTGCTTAAGGAAATGAATGCGGATATGGCAAAAGTTCCGAAAGCGCAGGAGCTTTTTGAGCGGGAAGCGCGCATTCTCAAGAACTTAGCGCATCCCGGCATTCCGAAATATTACGATTTCTTTATCGAGCAGGGTAAGAAATACCTGGCGATGGAGTTGATTCATGGGCAAAATCTCGAACAACGCATCTATCAAAAGGGGCCTGTTGCACCGCAACTAGCCATTGAATGGATGCTGCAAACTTGCGATATTTTGGGGTATCTCCACTCCCTCGATCCGCCCCTCGTCCATCGCGACGTGAAACCCGCTAATTTGATGCTTCGCAACGTCGATAATCGCATCGTGTTGCTCGATTTTGGCGCGGTGAAGGAAATCGGTACGCCAATGGGAACGCGCATCGGTGCGGAAGGATACAGCGCGCCAGAACAGGATCGGGGGCAGCCTTGTCCCCAATCCGATCTGTTTGCGATCGGTCCGACGCTGACTTTTTTGCTTTCGGGGGAATCCCCCATCCGCTATTACAAATCGGTCGATCGCGACTTCCGTTTGAGCGTTGGCAGCATCCCTAGCATCAATGCAAAGCTCCAGCACGTTATTGAGACAGCTAGCGAACCGCAACTGCGGCGGCGCTATCAAACCGCTAAAGAGTTGTTTGCTGCTTTAACAGATTGTTTGTAAGCCTTATAAATCCCAGTATTGTTTTGCTCTAGCTCGAACTCACCAGAAAACCCGATGAGATTGCGATCGCGGGATCAATCTTCATCCCAAGCTTCGACGACGAGGACATCGCCAATTGCATCCTGCATCGTAAAGCCAAAATCAAGCAGTTCGTTCTTCCAATACTGCCAGTCGTCACCATAAAGCAGAGCGACTTTCCAGATGCTATCGTTCGGTTTTAAGGCTTTGGAATCGACTAAGGATTGTAATTGACGTTGAAATTTCACCATCGGGTGAGCGAGTTGCTGAATCATACTCTCAAAATTTCGTTAATATTGGATAGTACAAAAATTCTTAGGGCTGCTTTCCCGGCTCTGATGCTTTACCCATGCGTAGAAGTCAAGGCATCGGGAATTTAATATCCAGCATAGTTGTAACGCATCTAGGGCGATCGATGCAAGTCTTTTTTGAAAAATGTTCGGAAATTACTACTTTCTCACGGGAACGAGCTTGCGTTCCTCTCGCCCTTTGCATCAGATTTAGGGAATTTAATCTTTAATTTAGCACAGTATGACGCTATCGGTGTAATTTAATAATTTCGTGACGCGATCGCTCATCTCTGTTAAAATTTTCTGTCTTCAGCTTGAATCTTTAAGCGTTTCGCGATCGCCCTGCGGCAAGCTGTTGCCTTAAATCCCGAATCGCAGCGCTCGTGTTGCGCCCATAAGCGATTTCAATACAGCGCGCGATCGCATCCTGTAGATCGCGATCGGGGAAGTAAACGCTTTGAGTTTGAAGCTGATAATTCGCTCCATCTAGCCGATAAATCAAGAGTTGCTGCTTTTTTAACAGCCAAACTTCCGGTACGCGATAAGGAAGATAATCCGCCACATCCGAATAACTGGTAACATCGATTTCGATAACCAAATCTGGCGGCGGATCGTTTTTCCAGTCAATCCGCTTCTTTCCACACACCGCTTGCCAGTTATTAATATAAAAACAATAATTCGGTTCGATGCCGCTTTCTTCCGGCAAAGTCATCGTCACGGGAGTAAACGCATCGTATTCTCGCCCCTCGAAATCTAAAAGAGTCGTGACAATACTCGCCAACAGATGAGCATCTTTTCCGTGAACCGGCAAGGGTGACATTAGCAATACTTCTCCGGAACGATACTTTAAACGCGGGATCGAGCCATCGCCTCTGCGATCGCACAAACTCTGATACTCTTGCCAAGTCGCAGGCAACCGCACGACAGAACCGGGAGGTAATTGAATTTTTTCGGGCGAAACAATGGCTAGCATAATATCAATTCCCTTGAACTACCATTCCTTCGCTATCATAATAGAAAATAGCCGTCTCGACCTACATTTCTAAGCTTCTCAGCGCAGAAATAAGAGCATCTTTTTTCATCTTGCTAATTCCCTTAATCCCCTGTTGCTTCGCCCTCGTTTTTAGCTCTGCTACGGAGAGCGAACTCAGTAACTCAGCTTCATTAACGACTTTATTAATGGGTTCGGAAGTTGCTTCGGGTTCGAGATAAAAAACTTGCTTCAACGCATCGAGTTTTTTTCCCTTAGTTATGCCACATTTTAAAGTTGTAATCGGGGTAAAATTTTTCCAGCTTTGGCGCGGTGCTTCGTCAATTCGATTGGTAGCAACAGCAAGTTTTACAGTTTTGAGTGGGCTGGCGGGTTGTTTAATTAAATATTCCAGAGCCGAGGCTATTTCATCTCTCGATGCCGTTGAAAGATTAATCTTTGGCATCTGCTCGCCTGATAGCACTTTCACCACTTCTTCTGCATCGCCCTCTGGATTGACAATAATGCACCAGACTCGTTCTAAGGCGGCTTCTTCAGCAACAGTATAGACAAACGAATTTCCGATAACCTGATATTTATCTCTGCCAATCTCTTTAACAATAATTGGAACCCAATTCGTGCCGCCTTTTTCAGTTAGCAAGCGAGCCGAGGCTTTAATCGAGAATGTTGAAGCTTCCGTTTTTCCTCCAGCCTCGATATCATCCAAATAGAGATACATGAGCTTCCCAATATCTTCAACTGCACTCATTGTAAGAAATACTCCTTAGCTAAATTTTTATAATATTCGTGAGCGGTTCTATCGCGATAAACCGCAGGAGTGTTGGAAAATGCCGAGCTTGCAATTCCCGCATAACTCGGCACGATCGCAACATGAAGGTCTTTTTTTGCATTCGTATGTCTGGGATAGAAGTATGGCAGCAAATCGACTTTCTCTTTCCGTGCATCCGTGATGATTTTATGAATGGCGTGCTGAGCCGCTTCTAATTGAGGATTTGTAATCTTCTCTCCATTAAAAAAGATTGGCAAGGCAATTGGACTTCCATCTTTTTTTTCAGCCTGAATTTCAGGAATAAACTTTTTAATAGCAACAGCAGCATTCTGCAAGGAGAAGAGACTATTATGTTTTGTGGGAATCAAAATTACGTCTGCTGCAAAAACTGCCAGTTGACTCAAAATTCTCCAGTTAGGAGGTGAATCGATTAAAATATAGTCGTATTCATTTCTTACTGATTCTAACACTTGATGTAAACGATGGCGCGTCATCAGTTTCAGCAGTTGGTCATCGGTAGTATTAGAAAACTTCTCATCCGCCGGAATGACATCAAATGCAACTTGCAATTTTTTGGTTTTGAAGAAAAATTCATAAGAGCAAAGAGCGCTGTCTACCGGAATATTGCGTTCGGTGAGAAAATCATATACGCTCCCTTGACTTAACGAAATTCCTAATGCACGAGTTAAGTCGTGTTGGTTTGGATCGAAGTCAATTACCAATACTTTTTTTCCGGCTAAGGTCAGTATCCCTGCTAAATTAATGGTAGTTGTTGTTTTTCCAACGCCACCTTTATTATTATACACTGTGACAGTCAGCGCTCGGCTAGCACTCTCAATTTTGTGGCGTATTTCAGCAATTCTATTGTCAATATTATTTGTGTCTAAAACGTAACAAGGCGTGGCAGGATAAATAACTTTGCCGTGTTTACGAAACAATTGAATGTGGTCTGCATTGGTAATAATTCCCCACTGAGCGCTTTTACAGCTTGCGCCGAGAAGGTAGCGTTTTATTTGAGCAACAGTGCTTTTATATTGCGGGCTACCACTCGCTAAGTTTACATCTCTTCCCTTTAACTCTACAAGGAGATAAGGATTAGATTTGGTATGCAAGAATATATTGTTTCCGTTATTTTTTCTAACTGCTAGATCGACAGCCGATTTTCCGTCTCCTGTCTGATATTCTGGATAAATTTCGTTGGATTCAAAACCTAATGCTTTTAGTAGCTCGTAGGAAAAGTTAGAAGCAACGATAGCTTCTGGAGCATTAGCAGGAAGATTGTGCAGGACAGGCTGAAGACTGATAGAAGTCATGTTTGAAGTGGATTAGCTTCCGGTCGTGGCTCCTTCTATTATGCCCACTTCTCAAAACTTATTCCCAAAAAGAAAAGATTTTTAATTTACTGCTGGTGTTGTAAAATCGGCAGTAGAATCTCTGGCGAAACGCGATCGCTCGTTGTCACTTCTCCCAAGCGCGTCGGCAAAATGAATCGAACGCGACCGGCTTTAACTTTCTTATCGAGTTCCAAAGCCGTTAAAATGCTAAAAACTTCTACATTGGCGGGAGTTTTTACCGGAAGTCCTGTTTTAATAATTAGTTCTTGCTGCCGTTGCACTTCTGTTTCCGTCCACTTTTTTCCAGTCAATCCGCTTCTTTGAATTTTTTCGGGCGAAACAATAGCTAGCATAATAAGCAGGTATGCAAAATTATTTACACATAACCATGAGCCAAAAAGCAGGAAAGCCAAGGGTTTCAGGATTTGCAAGTGAGTAATTTATTTTGCTTAGGTGCTTATCAACAATATCTCACATTAAGTCTTCCCTAAGCTTAGTCAGTATCAACCCCATCCAATTTTTACCCGGCCACTGACTGATATCAAAAATTTTAGGATCGTTTCGATCCAATCCCACGCTCCACTTTCGATCGTGACGGTAAGCTTCTACCAGTAGAGTTCCACGAGTCTTCAGTAACAGATCTAATAAATGTTCGTGCTGTGAAAATTTCTCTTTATTTCCTCGATAAACAATTTGTTGACAGTATTGACTCCAGATAGTGCTGTCAAAGTTTTGAACCATTCTCCCTAATTCCTGATGTTGTTGAGGATGCTTAGCAGCGATTATCTTTTTAGCGGTTTGAAGGTCGCCAAACAATAAAGCTTTCTGGTACATCATAAATTGCTCGGCACAGTTATAGGTAATGCCATTTAAAGTGAAAGGCACAATATACCACTGCGAAAAAGGCGAGGTATAGTCCACAAAAAAAGTAAATTGTTTATAAAAATAAAGTTCAACTTTATCGACAATTGAAGCATTTTTTATATTCATAGCTTCTTCAGGAATCAATTTACAAGTATCAATTTATTGTTTAACATTATTCATATTTTTATTGATAAAATATTTAGACTATCAGTTTTTGACTAATGAAGATATTTTGTCTCAAGAAATCCACTTTCTAAACCGGCTATTTGCTTTAATTGACGAATTTCATACAAATGCGATTGAAGCACATAACACCCAACGTCTTCAATAAGAGACCCGACGCAATTCCCTAAGAAAGTGCAGAAGTCCCCACCTTTAGTATCGTCAATATCGGGTCAGTTAGCTCAATTTCGTAAAACTTCTTCTCATTTTTATGAAAAAGCGTTGTTCGAGTGTTGTAAAATCGGAAGTAGAATCTCTGGCGAAACGCGATCGCTCATTGTCACTTCTCCTAAGCGCGTTGGCAAAATGAATCGAACGCGACCGCCTTTAACTTTCTTATCGAGTTCCAAAGCTGTTAAAATGCTAGAAACTTCTACATTGGCGGGAATTTTTACCGGAAGTCCTGCTTTAATAATTAGTTCTTGCTGCCGTTGCGCTTCTGTTTCAGTCCAAATTTCCAATGCGAGGGCAATTTCTCCAGCCGCAACCATACCAATTCCGACTGCTTCGCCGTGATTGATGCTACGATATCCCGTTAAACTTTCGATCGCGTGACCAATCGTATGACCGTAGTTGAGAATCGCGCGCAACCCCGCTTCTTTTTCATCTTTCCCGACCACATCTGCCTTCGCTTGACAAGAGCGTAGTAAGATAAAATTTAGCAGTTCTGGGTCAAATGTTCGGAAGCGATCGAGATGTTTTGCAGCCTCGAGTTTCTCGAACAATTCCACATCCCAAATCACCCCATATTTAATAACTTCTGCCATCCCCGCGCGGAATTCTCGCGATGGCAACGTTTCCAAAACATTGGGATCGATCGCAACCCACTTGGGTTGATAAAATGCACCAATCAAGTTTTTTCCTTGGGGGTGATTGACTCCCGTTTTACCGCCAATCGAAGCATCTACCATCGCTAAGAGCGAAGTCGGAACTTGAACGAAATTAATCCCTCGCAACCAAGTTGCTGCTGCAAATCCTGTCATATCTCCAATTACGCCACCCCCTAATGCGACTAAGGTTGAGGAACGTTCCAAGCGTTTTTCGATCGCGGTATCGTAGACTTTCTGAATCGAATTTAGGGTTTTGTAGCGTTCTCCAGGGGGAATTAAATGATAGCTGGTGTCAAATCCGGCTTCCTTTAGCGATTTAAGGGCGCGATCGCCGTATAGTTTAAAAATAGCAGGATTGGAAACCAGTAAAACTTTTTTGCCGAGTTTAAGCTGACTCATTTCTGCGCCGATGCGATCTAAAAGACCGGGCGCGATCGTAAGATCGTAGGAATTATCAGGTAGTGCAACGCGAATGGTCGAAGACATTTGAATTATGAGTTATGAGTTATGAGTTATGAATTAGGAGTGATGAATGGGAAATTATAAGCGATGAGTGGTGAATTATGAATTGAGAGTTATGAATAATGAAATGGCACTGAAATAAGAGTTGAAAAATAGCCGTAGAGACGTTGTATACAACGTCGTTATTGATATTTCGTAGGGTGGGCAGCGCCCACCAGCCTTAAGTCAGTGCCATTCATGAATAATGAATTAAGCTAAATCGCAATTTAAATCGGGTAGACTCAATATCCTTCTCTCCTTTCATCATTCACCCTTCATCTATTTACTTGACAATTCGCCCAAAATCGGCAAGAACGCGAGCGTGATTTCGTAGCAATCCGAGCAAATTCAATCGATTTTTTTGAACGTCGGGGTTTTCTGCCATCACTAATACGCTATCTTCGCCATCAAAAAAGTTGCTGACGACAGGTGCAATTTGTGCCAAATTATCAACTAAAAGTTGATAGTTGCGTTCGTCTCGGGCTGCTTTAGTTTTAGGAACAAGTTGAACGAGTGCTTCGTAAAAATCGCGCTCGCAGCCTTTTTCAAACAAACTCGGATCGATAAGATTTTCGGGTTCTAGGGTTTCCGTATCGAGGTCGCCTTTAACAGCAAGGCGCGTCGAACGATTGACGGTTTCGTAGATGTTATCGAGGGTTTTATTATCCCGAATGGTTTGTAAGAAAACGGCGCGATCGCGAACGTCTAGGAGATCGTTTAAGGCGCGATCGCAATATTCCGCATCTTCCTCCGCGATCGCCGCATTCACTAAGTCATAATCAATTCCTAACTCATCTTGCAATAGCGTGCGAATGCGCTGCACGAAAAACTCCTGCAATGCAGGATAAGGCGATTCTTTGTCCTCATGATTGCTCGCAAAATCCTTACCAAATTGAGCCAGCAATTCATCTAAATTAATCCCTAAGTTTGCGTGCCAAATAATATTAATAATCGCATTTGCAGCGCGCCGCAGGGCAAACGGATCGGAAGAACCCGTCGGCAGCATTCCCAAGCCAAAGATTGAAATCAAAGTATCCAAGCGATCGGCAATACCCACAATTTGACCGATCGCGGACTCTGGCAGCACATCGTCCGCACCACGCGGTAAATAATGCTCGAAAATTGCAGTAGCCACTGCTTCCGGTTCGCCGCTAGCTAGGGCGTATTTTTGTCCCATTACCCCCTGCAATTCAGGGAATTCATAGACCATCTGCGAAACGAGATCGACTTTACACAACAGCGCTGCCCGTTCTACCCATTCCCGTTCTTGTTGTGGCAGATCGAGTTGCTTGCAAATTTCTTCGGCAATTTCAATTAAGCGCTCGACTTTATCGTGCATCGTTCCTAGATCTTCTTGGAACGTCACGGTATCGAGTTGAGGAAGGTAAGTTTCAAACGGTTCCGAACAGTCAGCATCGTAGAAAAATCGCGCATCAGCTAAACGCGCGCGAATGACTCGTTCGTTTCCGGCTGTTATGATATCGGATTTAGCCGGGTCGCCGTTAGAAATTGCAATAAAGTTAGGCAGTAGCACGCTATTTTTATCCGCCGTTTCTTTAACGGGAAAATAGCGTTGATGCGTCACCATCACGGTTGCGATCGCTTCGGTTGGCAAGCTCGAAAATTCTTCATCAAATTTCCCAGCCACCGCCGTCGGCCATTCGACTAAATTAACGACTTCATCCAACAATTCTGGGTACACTTCCGCATAACCGTGCAACTGCTGTGCCGCCGCTGCAATCTGCTGTTCGATCGCGCTACGCCGTACCGCCGGATCGACTTCAACACCTGCCCCTCTCAGGGTTTCGAGGTAATCCGCCGCGTTGGAGATGACGACAGGTTCCGGATGTAGCACGCGATGTCCCCGCGAAACGCGATCGCTTTCAATCTTGTCCGAACCGTTTACGAGAGTCAGGGGTAACACTTCCTCATCCAACAGTGTCACCAACCAGCGAATTGGGCGAGGAAAGCGCAAATCCCCATCACCCCAACGCATAAACCTGCGCCCTTCCAAGCTGGCAATCCATTGCGGAATTAGGCGCTGTAAAATCTCCGTCGCAGGCTGTCCCGGCGTTTCCTTGCGCGCGAAAACAAACTCGCCTTTCTCCGTCGGGCGTACTTCCAACGCCTCTAAAGAAACGCCTTGTTTGCGCGCAAACCCCTCAGCAGCGGGAGTTGGTTTGCCATCCTTAAACGCAGCAGCAGCGGGCGGCCCCTTAATGTCCTCGGCGCGATCGCTTTGTTGGGCGGGAAGTCCTTCGAGGAGAACGCTGAGACGGCGGGGTGTTGCGTAAACCGCGATCGCGTCCGGGACGAGGGACTGTTCCTCTAAGCTTTTGGGGATGCGCTTTTGCCATTGCGCGATCGCGCTGGCAACAAAATCTGCGGGTAACTCTTCAGTACCGACTTCTAATAACAACGTAGGCATGGGCGAACCGTTTCAACAAACACGCGGGCTAGATTAGTTTACCAAGAATGGCAGCAACTCACGAGACAAAATCTAATAATTTCGTAACTTTCAATGAAAAGATATTTTTAGATCGCTATATATAGGGTCTTTTTGAAATCAAGAAATGTTATAATTAAAGATTGCAAGGCTCGACTTCAATTCTCAACAAAAGTGACATTATTGGAAACTCCTAATGATAGCCGCGATCGCAACTCCTCAAAAAGAATCTCCTCTCCTGTTTGCAAAACTGACTTGGAGAGAGTTCAAAGCGGTCGAACAATTATTAGACCGTCCGGGATATCGAATTTCTTTTCTAGATGGAACTCTGGAGATTGTCAAAATGCCGGGAGAACCCCACGAAACTGTTAAAAAGAGAATCGCTGCCCTGCTAGAGTTATACCTTTTAATGGCAGGATTTGATTTTACACCCACCGGCTCAATGACTTTAGAAAGCGAAGGCGTTGCTGTCAAACGAGAGGCAGATGAATCTTATAAACTTGCGCCCGATCGCAAGCTACCCGATTTAGTCATTGAGGTCGTGTTTTCGAGCGGCGGCATCGACAAATTAGAAGCTTACAAGCGTTTAAAAATACCAGAAGTTTGGTTTTGGGAAGACGGATTATTGGAAATTTATCATCTGCGGGGAGAGGGCGACGGGCTGCACTACGAAAAGATTTCTGAGAGTGAAGCCGTGAAGGGAATCGACCTAGATCTATTCTTACGCTGCATTAACATGGCGAATCATGTTGAAGCGATTAAGACTTTTCAACAAGCTCTGCAAAAATAGTGAAGGATTTGCCGTAGATTCCGAAGGGACACTTCACAAACAGTACACTCGCTGCCAATTTCCCCTAGATTCCCATCCATTCTGTGCTTTTTAAAATTTATAAATGTTATAATCAAAGATTGCAAGGCTTGACTTCAATTCTCAACAGAAGTGACATTATTGGAGACTCCTAATGGTAGCCGCGATCGCAACTCCTCAAAAAGAATCTCCTCTCCTGTTTGCAAAACTGACTTGGAGAGAGTTCAAAGCTGTCGAACAATTATTAGACCGTCCGGGATATCGAATTTCTTTTCTAGATGGAACTCTGGAGATTGTCAAAATGCCGGGAGAACCCCACGAAACAATTAAAGAAAGACTTGGTGCATTGCTAGAACTCTTTCTGCTAATGGGAGGATTTGATTTTACACCCACCGGCTCAATGACTTTAGAAAGCGAAGGCGTTGCTGTCAAGCGAGAAGCTGATAAATCTTATAAACTTGCGCCCGATCGCAAGCTACCCGATTTAGTCATTGAGGTCGTGTTTTCGAGCGGCGGCATCGATAAATTGGAAGCTTACAAACGTTTGAAAATATCAGAAGTTTGGTTTTGGGAAGATGGATTATTGGAAATTTATCATCTGCGGAGAGAGGACGACGGGCTGCATTACGAAAAGATTTCCAAGAGTGAAGCCGTGAAGGGAATCGACCTCGATCTATTCTTGCGCTGCATTAACATGGCGAATCATGTTGAAGCAATTAAGACTTTTCAACAAACTCTGCAAAAATAGTGAAGGGATTGGCCGTAGATTCCGAAGGGACACTTCACAAACAGTACACTCGCTGCCAATTTCCCCTAGATTCCCGTCCATACTGAAAGTGTAAAAACACTGATGTCTAGGGAGGGAAAGGCATTATGAAACTCAAGCTCAATGCACGCTTTGTACCTGCTGCCCTAGCCACCCTCGTGCTAGGATCGACAGCACTTCCCAGCGCTGCGGAAACTGTCGCCTTAGCCACCAGTCCCAATCCCTCGGTCGTTCTTTCCGGACAATCCGGCGGAACAGTGAGTACGCCAGACTGCGGTAAAATTGCCGCAACCCCCAACCACGTCCTTAACGTTACCCAACGCATCAACTCGATGAACATTAAGGTTCAGTCTTCTGGCGGACAACCAACCTTATTGATAGACGGACCCGACGGGCGCTTTTGTGCAGTGACAGCAGGCGGACAAGCCCCAACAATTCCCGGATTATGGATGCCGGGACAATATAGAATCTATGTTGGCGATCTTAGTGGTAGCTCGAATGGTTACACGATTTCCATCTCGCAATAAATCTTGGTGAGAACGGTAGATTTAGAGCTTTTAATGCTTCCTTCGGGCTACAGCAAAAACTTTGAAGAGAGGGGCAAAGTGTGGAGCTTTTCCCTTCTCAATTCACGATGTTTGTAAGCGATCGCAACAGACACATCGACGAGGACAAGGCCAGCGATCGAAAACCGGGCGAAATGGCATTCGCCCCTACCCAAATTTGTCCTCACTGCCTTAACGATAGCTATTTAAGAATCTTCCAGCGATTGGGCAGAAACTTCGATCGCTTCGACATCAATCGTACCGGGCGGAGTCAAACGCTTAAAATGCCCGCCTTCCACCTTTAAGGGTTCCCCGCAACTCGGACAGCGGCAGTCCACCCCATTAAAGCCCGAAAATTGAAAGTTACAGACAGGACATTCATCTTCGATGAGGTTGCGCTGAACCCACCACCGAAAAATAAACCAAGCGATAACAGGGGAAATCAGCAGGAGGCCAAAGATAATAAAAAAGCTATTGACCAACCAACCCAAACCAATCGCGCCTAATGCCCAACACACCAGCAATAGGGTCAGCCAACAACCAATCCCCGAGCCGTTAAATTGTGAAAACCTCCGAAAGTCTCGATCCATCCCTGCCTCCTTTCCTAGGGAGCCTCTGTTCGTATTCTCTTAAGTGTAGCGCAAGCCCGTCGCTCTTCTAGAAGCGCGATCCCCGGCTCGAGAGGCTTTGTTAAGATAAGCTAAAAGAACCCTTACCTCCGAACGGTCATGTTACTGGAGCGCAAATTTGTTTTCTGGGGCGTTGCGATCGCGGCTATGATTTTACTCGCCCTCCCCGCAATCTCGCAAATTAACCCCAATCGCTGTAGCTTCAAGGGTGCCGATCTTTACGGAAAAGTGCAAGTCGTGCAAGCTTTTCCCGATGTAAAAGTTCAGGTCGTCCCTTCAGCACCGGACTTAAAGGTAAAATTTGTCGAAAATTTTCCCAATGAATGCGGTGAATGGCAAATCGTCGATATTTTTCCCGACCTCAAAGTTCAATTTGTCAATCTCTTTCCCGACCTCAAAATTCAACTGGTCGGTTCTTCTCCAGGAATTCCTTAACCCCTAATACCAATTCTCCGAGTTCGGACGACACATTTTGAGGCTGAAACCCTTAATATATCTAGAATTCTTCATTTTTAATTTTTAATTTTTAATTTTTAATTGGTATAATCGCTCTTTTTCAGCCAGTGGAGGGTAACGGTTCGACCGAATTAGGGCGGCATAGCGGTAAAATGGAGATTGCACGTTATTCTCTTCAAACACCCCGCAATGCCAGACGCTGTTGGTATCATCGAAACTTTAGGTTTTCCTGCCGTTCTTGCCGCCGCCGATGCTTGCGTGAAAGCAGCCAGCGTTACCCTCGTCTTTTGCGATAAAAGCGAAAGCGGCCGTTTCGCGATCGCGATTCGCGGTCATGTTTCTGAAGTAACGCGAGCGCAAGCAGCGGGAATTGCAGCCGGAGAAGCGACTTACGGCGGCGAAGTCATTACGCACTACATCGTCCCCAACCCCCCTGAAAATGTCGTTGCCGTCCTCCCCATTGAATATACCGAAGACCTCGAACGATTCCGTTGGGGATAAGTAATCAATAGATAGTCGAGCGTTGATAAATTGCCCGATGCCCAAAGATTGAAAGATTGAAAATCTCAAGTTCTTTTTTCTGTCGCTCGCCGGGGGTTTTGATTTGGCTATCAATTAAAGATATTGTCACTCCCGGATAACTGATAACTGATAACTGATGACTGAAATAAATACATCCCTCGATTTCACCTTTCAACGCCTCCGCGAAGTCCGCCTTGCGATTCTGCGCTTACACAAAGCCTTACTCAACTCCGAGCGGGTGGTTTACGAACAATTTTTCGGTCGGATTCGCAGTAGCGGTGAGTTCTTTCAATTAGTCGTCAATCACGACTGGTTTAGTTGGTTGCGCCCGATTTCGCAGTTTATTGTCGAAATTGATGAAGCCTTCGATCCTAAAGCTAAAGAACCGATGACCGTCGAAAAAGCTGAAGGATTTCTTGAAAAAGCAAAGACTCTCCTACGACCGAATCGCGAAGGAACCTCTCTCGAAAAACGATACTATCAAGCCATTCAACGCGACCCGGATATTGCATTGATGCACGCGGAAGTCTCTAGATTGCTGAAATAAGAGCGCAATTCAACAGATGAGGGATTAGAATTTAATTCTGAAGATTTACGCCGATATGCGATCGCTCTTTAGACAAAATAATTCGTAGTTCGTAACTCGTAATTACGGGCAAAACTGACAATTAATTCATTCGGGTTTCAGAGCCACTAACTTCAGTTATGGAAAACAAAAAAATGCGTCGCATCGTATTCCAAGCCCCTTAATTTATCGATCGGATATTAATTACGAATTACGAATTAACAATTACGAATTGGAGCGAAGCGACATGACTCTCTCTCGACTGCCTTTGACAACCCCCCTCTTAACTTTATCGCTCCTCTTAGCAGCGCCGCCGCCTACCTTGCTGGCTGGGACTTGTGTTGCCCTTACCAGTTGCGGTCCGGCTCCGATGCAGTTTGTTCCCGGACAGCCCGTTTCCATTGAAGTTGTCAACCTCACCTATATTCCCATTTTCATTCAGCAGGTGGGCAAGACAAATTTTTTGAGTATCGCCTCCAGACAGTCGCTTTACGTCCTGCGCGGCAGTACCCTCAGCCCGAATTTTTCGCTGATCTTTTGGACGGGAGAGGGCGGTACGCTGCAAGCGAGCGTCAGCCAACCCGCCGCGCAAGTTCTAAGAATTGAAATTCGCGCCAGTCGAGCGAGGGGGAATAACGCAGTTTATCTCAGAGACGACGGACAAGTAGAAGTGTTTTGATTGAAGGTGCAAGATTTGGAAAACCGCTCGCTTAGGCGCGATCGCGATTATTATTCTACTTCAAGAACTTTTTCGGGAAATCGGGAGTCAAGGGGGAAAGGGTTGTAGATGGTATTGAGCGCTTGCTCGGTAGCTTGAATGGCCCCCCAAAATTTAGCTGCGGTCTATTAACAGCTATGGCACATTTTAATCGATTGACCTGGAGACAGCACCTCGCTTACCTCAGTTGCGCGATCGCGCTAGCTTTGAGTTCTGCTGCTTACCAAAAAGTCAACCTCTCTCAAAGCGCCACTTCGAGAGTGCAGTCTCAAGACACGATCGCTTTGTTGACCTTGCGTCGTTCGGTCAAGCGACTGCGCGAGAAAGTGTCTGCCGAGCGCGATTTCAGCGCACCCCGCTCTCGAGCGGGCGATTATTGGCGCTAGTTGCTACTGATTTTGACCGCCGCCGACAAGTTCGGTATTCACTCGCGCTCGAGGGTTAGTATGGATTCGGCAAATTGTTGCACTTCGGAGGAGTCTATTTCGGTATTTAAGGAGCGATCGGATTTAAACAGTAGAATCGCGATCTGTATATTTTCTAATTGCTCGACCCGATTGACCTTTGTAAGCTAAGGTAGAACAAGAGGGGGGCAACCCACTCGCCCTTAATTTGGTGCATCCCTATTAAAATGCAGATAACCTTGGCTCTGCTCGTTATGGGAAATATGATGGATGGGTCACACAATGAAGTTTGAAGATATCTATAAGTTTTTCCACAGTCCGCCGCCTCATTATCTCAATAAAGAGTTGGCAGTTTGTTATATTCTTTACATTCTTCTGCAAGGAGAGTCTTACGGAACCGAACTGATCGAACAACTCGAACAAGATTATTCGACCTACCGACTTTCGGATACGGTCTTATACGGCGCGCTGAAATTTTTAGAAGAAGAAGGAACGATCGCGGGATATTGGAAGAAAGTCGAAGGGCGAGGACGACCCCGCCGGATGTATCGCGTTGACGAACGGGCGCTCCGACAAGCCGAAGAATTGGCTCGTTTGTGGCAAGAGTACATCACCACTGAGAGCAAAGCAATGTAGGGCTTTTCCTGCGGCTAGGTTCTGCAAACATTTCGCCTATCTGAACCCTCTGGGCTGTTGAAAGCTAACCAGCTACCGGAAGGAAAAAAATATTGATTTTTAAGAGAGCGAAGCGATCCGCGTTGCCAATTGGGAAACCCGCGATCGCCTTTTTTATTTCTTTTCTTTTTTAAGCCTTACTGCCATAAAATTGCAATAATTATCGGGCTGAATTTTGCCTAAAGGCGATAATTGATATTGAGTTTTACAATCTTAAATGCTAAAAATTCCTAAATCCCGGAGGAAAACGTTAAACCAATTGCCTCTCGCTCTCGCGGTCGGCAACCTGTTAGCATTAGATTACAAAGTCGCCCGATAAGGGCGAAGTTTTAAACCCAGTATTTCCATAAAACCGCTGTGAACTCTCCCATTCTTTCTTCAACGTTCTTCCTGACAATTTTATTGCTCGTGGGGCTATTCTTCTTCATTCGCGCCTCTGTTAAACCCCGCACCGAGCAAATTCAATTGGCGGCAGAACTTCCGGAGGACGTTTTTCTCTCTCAATTGCAAGCTTATTTCGAGCAGCGCGCTTATCGCCTTGCTGCCCTCGATCGCGAACAACAGCAAATCACCTTCCAAGGTTTTGTCCGTCCGAGTTGGTTTCTCGCGATTTTCCTCAGTTTGCTCGCCGCTTTAGGGCTGCTTTGCTCGAGTTTGATTTTATCGTTTCTTTACCCGGAGCGGGCTGCTTTCTTTTTTGCTCTAATTCTTCTATCGCCCCTGGCGGGCTGGTTTTACTGGAAAAAAGCAGGCCGTCTCGAACAAGTCCGCTTAAAAATAGAAGCGATGGACGCAGAAAGCAACAGGGCTAAAAGCTTAGTTACCGTTACGGGCCATCGCGACGAGCTTGCTGAACTGCAAAAAGCGATGCAGCTTCCGGCGAAAGCCCATTAAAAGTCAGGAGCATCGAAACAACACTATATTTTCTCGAATTTCCCTGACGTGCTATTATTGATCTGATTTTCCAGACAACATCCCCCCAAGCTACAACCCTCGAGGGGAGATGCCCGAGCTAGACCGTGCTTCCCAGCAACAAGGCTAGCTTTTTTATTGATTTGCGGCGACAGCCAATGGACTATTGTTGCTGGTTGGAGCAACCAATCGCAAACTGGGGAAGAGAAAGTGATTTTCCTCCACGTATTGCGCTCCAAACAAACCCTTTTCTGCCCAAAAATAACGATCCGTAGTGTGTTCGTTTCGTCGGACGACTAACAAGGCAGGAGGAGCAATTCCATTAGAAGATATATACTTTCTTGCTGCGGTGACGGGTTTATCTTCGCCACTTTCAAGGTTATACTGGGGTACTAATTCCAGGATTTTGCGTCCTTCTTGGCGTCGGCGACTTTTGCGTTTGCGTTTTCTTGCCAATCTGCGTACCTCCTCGTCTTGCGACTAGCTGTAATATTGGTTACAAAAGCCGTGGCTAGTATATCTGGTTTAAACCAAAATATCAAGGGCCATTTGTCAATCCCCCAGCGGCAAGTCCAGAAGTGAAAACCCTTAGCTCGCGCGGGCGTTGGCGCAAAACTCAGAAAGCACAACTTGAGTTGACCCTCGATCCAAAGATTAACAAAAAGTAAGAATCAAGGTTTGAAAGTTAAGTAATGTCGCATCCAAAGCTTTCAACTTCAGCGAGTGTAGAGTTTATCGACCTCTGTCAAGCGCAAGTCGCGCTCCTGACCCAAGGATTGGGTGCGGCTTGGTGTGCGGTATATTTGACAGAAGAGTTTGCTGAATGCAGCCCTAAGTTAGTGCCGGCTTTTGTTTACCCCGATAGCAAGATGTTGCGATCGCCAGAAACAGAGCTTAGCGCCTTACCGCGACGTTTATCGGCGGCAGCACTACCGGGCGACAGAGGAGAAACGCTGGATCGGGGAGATTCGCCCTTTGAGGCAGCCGAAGAACAAATTGCCGCCCAACAAGGCTACCAGATCGTGCTGCCCCTCCTATACGAAGATCGCGCGCTGGGATTGTTAGTCGCACGGCGCAAGGAACGCAAGTGGAAAAAGCAGGAATTGCTCCAAATCGAGCAAGTCGCACGGACTTTAGCGATCGCTCGCTGTCTCGAAGTCGAGCGAGATTGGTATCGACAACAGTTCCAGCAACAAGTGCAAATACGACGAGTGCAGCAAAATATTTTAGACGATTGGCTGCATCAATTTCGCAATCCCCTGACGGCGCTACGGACGTTTGGCAAACTGTTGCTCAAGCGGTTATTCCCCGAAGATCGCAACCATCAAACGGCTGCCAATATTTTACGCGAAAGCGATCGCTTACAAGACTTATTGCAGCAATTCGACGGTTACTTAGACTCGTTAGAAGCAGCTTTAACCCATATCGAGCAAGACCAACGGTATGCCCTCGCTTCGAGTGCGGATCGCTCCATCGACGCGGTAGCAACACCAGCAACCGGTTCTCTCTACTTGCTACCGGGTGGGGAAGTCCAACTCGAACCTTTGGCAGTCAAAGACGTTCTCGAGCCGTTAATCGCCTCGGCTGAAGCGATCGCATCCGAGCGCAATTTAACGCTGGAAACGCGCATCCCTACCTCCTTAGCGCCCGTGCAAGCCGACGCGCGCGCCCTACGCGAAGTTTGTAGCAACGCGATCGATAATGCCCTAAAATATACGCCGAGTGGGGGGCGAGTCGCGATCGAAGCTGGGCTTGAAAAGCCTAAAATGCAAGGCATTGCCGTGCGCGATACAGGCCCTGGCATTCCCCCAGAAGACCAAGCCCATCTATTCGAGCGGCATTACCGAGGCGTACAAGCGCGCGGCGAAATTCCAGGAACGGGACTGGGGCTAGCAATCGCGAAAGAATTAATCGAACAGATGCAAGGGGAAATTGAAATCATTAGCCCCACCAAAAATGGCGGGGCTAATGACGCGGAGAAATTCAACTTAGGGAATCTAGGAGGAACAACGCTAATTATCTGGTTGCCCGTTGTTGGTAGGATGTGAGGTTCAAACTTATTGAGGGCTAACCACGAAGTCAGAGCGCAGCGTTAAATTCAAGTCCGTATTGGGTTCCACTACGAGGACATCGACGCTTCCCGCACCGATTAAACGCTGAACCAGAGAGGCAAGCAAGCCCGCACCCGTACCGATTAAGACTTCCGAAGCGGTGATAGTGCGATCGCCCGTTACGCCAGAAATTGCTGCTGCTGCTGCCGAGCCAATTGCTGCATTCTTGAGCAAATTAACGAGCGAGCTACCTTGGCGGACTGTTTCCGTCTGCGTAATGACTTGAGAAGTCGCATTGAACGCCTTGCGCGTGCCGTTAGCGAAGACGATTTCCTTCGAGACAAACTGAGTACCACCCGTTGCCGGTCGCAGTTCGCCCAAGACTTTGCTGCCTTTAGGAATCAACAGCGTGCCGTCCGACGTGGTGATATTGGTTGCGACCACCAGTTCGACTTGAACGGTTTCTTCTTGCATCAACACGATTTTATCGCGTTCGTAGGTTACGGGAATGCTCGTTCCGGCGGGAATGCGGAAATCCGTCACGATGGGGGAAAGCGAAACGATGTAGTTCGAGGCAATCGCAGAAGCCGAATTTTGACTGACTAACGCTTGATACAAGAAGGCGGCTACTTCAGCGCGAGTAGCATTGCGGACGGGATTCAACGTTTTTAAGATCGGATAGTTCACGACCATGTTTTTCTCCGTCGCTGCTGCAATGGGGCTGCGCGCGTAGGAAGAAATGCTGGAGAAATCGTTGTAGTAAGATAGTGTTTCGTTAACCGTGCGCGTGGTCGTGTAGTTCAAACCATTCGCCAGAGATACCAAGACTTGTTCGCGAGGAATATTTTGTTCCGGTTGGAAGATGCGGCCGGGATAACCGGAGAGGAAGCCCATTTCATAAGCCTCGTCAATTGCGGACATTGCCCAATAAGTAGAAGGAACATCCACAAAACTGACTTTATCGCGGATTTTGCCTTTATTGAATGCCTTTCTCAACATGGCAGAATACTGAGCGCGCGTTACGGGCGCGTCGGGGCGGAATGTGCCGTCGGGGAAACCAGCGATTACACCGCGTTGCACTAACTGCTGAATGAAATCTGCTGCCCAATAACTATCGGAGACATCTCGGAAGCCCGTGCTTTGAGCCATAGCCGGGGCG
Organism: Oscillatoria sp. FACHB-1406; assembly: GCF_014698145.1. Lineage (NCBI taxonomy): Bacteria > Bacillati > Cyanobacteriota > Cyanophyceae > Oscillatoriales > Oscillatoriaceae > Oscillatoria > Oscillatoria sp. FACHB-1406. Next base: position 118,945 of record NZ_JACJSM010000015.1, read on the forward strand.
GGAGCCAGCATCGGAGCGACCAGAGGCGCGATCGCGGTGGCGTTCATGCTAGCAGTGAGAACTAAAGCGGTTGTAGCTTTCCAACGATTGAGTTTCAACATCGATAACCTTCTCCAAAAAAACACTGAACTCGTATTGTTAAGAAATTAGACTTGAGAGTAACTGAAAGGTTCCAGAGAAGTGTAGTTTAGCTTTTATTCTTTGTTTTTGCAGGAATATAGCAATATTTGGTTTATTGCCGCTTCTGACATTCTCTGTTACCTGGGTTCAATGACCGCCGCGATCGCGTAGAAGTTGCCCGCTTCGGGACAGTTAATTGGGTGTCACACGATTTTTGGCTTTCTAAGCAATGCTTGCACGTTCTTAGTGAATTGAAATCTCCCCTAGGATTCGGTTAACAGAATTCTTAAGAAACTGAAACTAGAGCGAGGTCAAACGTACAATTTTAAGAACGAAACTGCGTTTGAACGGAGGCCATTTATGGCTTATTCATGCGAACTTAGGCCCGGTCAGAACATTTATCTCGATAATTCTGGCGGGCAAACCACAATCGCAACCTCTACCGGCAGTCCGGGACAGCAGCAACAATCAAGTCGTACCTTTGAGACGGGAAACTGGACGGCAAAGCCCGAATTGTTTGAAACTTCTAGCGGGGTGATTCTCAAGCTGACGAGCGATCGCGGCGAAACTTATATTCGGCTCCAAGGTAGCAGCGCGAGTCCGGTAAGCAGTCCGCCTTCCCTCGCTCTGGCTCGTTCCTACCCCTTACAAGAAGTGTCGAGCGACTCGTTCTCGTCGTCAATACCCTCCATGAAACCGATGGAACCCATGAAACCGATGAAGATGGGAGATTTAAGCGCTAAAACCGAGACAATGGAGATGCGATCGGGCAATATGGCAATGCGTATGGAAGCGCCCTCGCCTCAGTCAACGCGGCATTTTTGCAGTCAGTGCGGCGCGTCCATCGCTCCTGAAGACCGTTTCTGCTCGCATTGCGGCCATAAACTTCACTAGCTGCAATGGAATTACATCGGTTTAAAAACGCCCCCGAATTTTACGCTCGTGCCGAACCTCATTGGCTTGCTAATGAAGCACTTCATAATTTAATGCTAGCCTTAGCCAAATCGCTGGTTCGCTACCCGGAACGGTATTCCCTGCCCCCTTATCTCGTTACTGTTGAAACTGAAGGGAAGGTGGTAGCCGTGGCTTCGCAGATGCCCCCCTATAAGTTGTTAGTGTCTGAAGTCGGTCAGCGCGCCCCAACGCAAGCAGAAGAAACTGGCTTATCCGGTGAGGAGGAGCGTCGTTTGAGAACTCGCTCTGCCCTCGAAGCGATCGCTCTAGACTGCCAGCGCCGCCAGCGCGTTCTACCTGGTGTCAGTGCGCCTGCCTTTGAAGCGAAGATTTTTGCTGAGCTTTGGCAGGAAATGACAGGCGCGCCCTGCAATCCGAGCTTGCAACTGCACGTTCGCCAACTCGAGCGGGTGCAACCGATCGCTAAAGTAGAGGGACAGTTGCGTTTGGCAACTTTTGCCGAGCGCCAGTTAGCCATAGCGTGGCAAGCTGAGTTTTTCCAGGAGGCGCTAGGAATCGAAAAACCTAATCTCAATTGGACAGTGGAGTACCAAATTGAGGAAGAGCGCATTTATTTTTGGACGATTCCCGCGCCCGATGGCAAAGAAATGCCAGTTTCTTTAGCCGTCTGCGGTCGTTCTACGCCCAACGGAGCGACGATAACGGCGGTTTATACACCTTCGGTCTACCGCCGCAAAGGGTACGCGACTTCCTGCGTGGCGACTTTGAGCGAAATCCTACTGGCTCGCGGTTATCGCTACTGTTTTTTGTTTACGGATGTCACGAATCCTACCTCTAATCGTATCTATAGCGCGATCGGCTACGAAATTGTTGGCGATTGGGATGAATATACGTTTGGGAGAACCGTCTGACTTTGGATTTGTGCGGGTTGGGCTAAGAGACGCGATCGATCGCTGTCTTTCAACCCATTCAAAATTAATTGTGCCAATTTTTAAAACTTTTGCTATAATAAGAAACTGGATTGCTTAAAAAACAATCCGTTAACTCCGAGCGCGGATGTGGTGGAATTGGTAGACACGCACGCTTGAGGGGCGTGTGGCTTCGCTGTGCGAGTTCGAGTCTCGCCATCCGCATATCTACATTAAAGAATTGGGAGCGCCACAAGTTGTGGTTTTAGCTCCCAATCATTTTTTGAGCGCGCGATCGCGAGATTCAGAAAATCTCTGCGATCGGCAAAAGAGTATCAACTGCCCCACCCCCGCTTGGGATAGGGCTTGTAACTCAACGCTAAGATTTAACGTTGCTCCGACTTTACGCAATTAAGCATTCGCAACGTCGCGGCCGCAGCATAATTGCGCTGAGAAGGCGTATTAGGCGTAAAGTTCGTCCCTACTTCGTTCAGCGGCGAAGCAACGCGACAGTAAGACGACATTTCTTGCGAGAGGCTCGCTGCCCAATGTCCGCTCATATCCGAGAAGGTAACGGGCGGTTGTTTGGCTTCCAAGGTCGGCGACAAACCGCGCAAGGTTTTGCCGTATTGCGCCGCCTTCTTCATCACAGCGATTAACTCAGCGCGAGTGACATTTCGTTCCGGTCTGAAGGTTCCATCTTCTAAATACCCTTCAACGATTTTATTGTCGCGCGCCCACTTAATTTTAGCCGCACTCCAGCGCGAAGCCGGAACGTCTGGGAAGGGCGAAGTAGTTACAGTCGGTGCGGTAACATTCACATTAGGAATTCCGCGCATCGCTTCAAACACCATTGAAACCAATTGCTCCCGCGTCAGGGGATTGAGCGGACGGAAGGTATTATCTTCCGCGAAACCGGCAATAAAGCCCAGTTTAACCGCTTGCTCGATCTCCGAGCGATAAAGGTCATTGGTAATATCCCGGAAACCTGTTGGCGGCGGCGGTGGCGGTGGCGGCGGTGGTGGTGGCGGCGGTGGCGTTACGCCATCGCTCTTACTGAAATAAGTATGACCTTGTTGGATTTGTCCTTGATAGTTGCGTTTGGTGAAACGCCAGCCCGGTTCGAGGACAATTTTAAGATAGCCGTTGGTAAGTCCTTGGCTGCGTCCGATGAGAAATTCATTACCGCTAACACCAACGCGCGGCAGTCCAATGAGTTGAACTTCGTTGCCGCGTCGGACTAGAGTGGGAAGATACTCCAAACCGTAATCTTGTCCGTTGATGCGAATCGAGTAGCCGTTGGTGTCTCGAAAGCGCCGACAGATATTGGTGAAGTCAAAGGTTTCCCAAAGGGGATCGATCAGGGTGGGCTGAGCGCCCATTTCGCCCCAACAAGCGCGTTTGCCGGGAATTTGTTCGATGACAGTGAGGGTAAAGTTGTTACCCGTGTCGCCGAAGGGAGAGGCAATCGCGACGAAGTTCTGTTGGGCAACTTCCGTTTCGCCAAAAATTGTTTGGGCGCGAACGTCTTCTAGAGGTGTCAAGATGGAAATCGTAGCCGTTGCTAAGGCTGCGAGTTTCAGGGGTAGTGCGGACTTCATTTAGCTTTTCTCCATGCCTGATTATTTATCGGTTTTGAGAGGATATATTCATGGCGCTTGGGGTGCTATTGCAGTTTTTTGCGATGTCTTTCTGCCCAACTTAGAGCATCGTCTCATATTTCCTGGCGCTAGGGCAGATTTTCAACGATTGTTTATGACCCAATGGCACTGACTTTAAGTGAAAGTAAGCGAAGTGTAACGCACCCATACGGTGCTGCTTCTGACCTCTAATGTTATAGCGCTACGCAACTCGGTTATGAGATTGGGTAGAGACATTCGGTAGGGTAGGCAGCGCCCACCAGCCAAGACTTTTGTGCGTTTAGTAAAACGGACATTCGCAAGTAAGTGGCACTATATAGAAGAAGCCAGAACTCGCGATCGGGTTCCCAAATTAAAGTCCCGACTCGCCGCAGATCGCAAGCCGAGACCTTAAACATTGCCTCCTTATTCCGCTTTCGGCTTATTGGGAGTGGGTTTTTTCCAAAGCCGCGCAATTTCCAGGACAACCAACGCCGTTCGATAGAAGTGGGCGCTGATTGCACTGAGTAGATAAATAGCAAGCAACCAATGCGGCAAAGTCAAAGCTTGCGGAAGCGGTGCGGGAAACTCGAGAGAAGGGGGAATCGCGATTTGGGTTTGGTTGGATTCGGTCATGTTGTCGTTCATCGTTAAAAATCTACTAGAACTCTGGGATGCTTTAATCATCAGCGTTCCAGAAAAAAATTAACCCCCCGAAAGCTATCTAGAAACCATACACTTGCTGCACGCGCGATACCTCTGCCCAGACCCAAAAGCCAATGCTATCGTAGAGGAATTGCTCTGCACATTAGTGTCAACTTAAGCACGAGTGTTTGTTATAGCGTCATCCCAGCCCTCACCCCCCCGACCCCCCTCTCCCAATTTTGGGCGAGGGGGGAGAAGAATTCTCTGTTGCTCCCCTCTCCCAGGGTTGGGAGAGGGGCTGGGGGTGAGGGCGATTCCGCTTTATGAGTGGGTTTCACCCTAAGTTGACGCTAATGATGCCCTTCCGGTAAGCGATGACAGGGTGCGATCGGATGTGAAAAAATTAGTAGGGGCGCGGCGGCTTACAATTGGTGTCAGCTTTAATACAGCAATGGAATGGACTGAATTTCTCAACAGTATTGGCACTAAACATAAACTGACGGCAGAGCAATGCACCGTCCTAATTGCTCGTTTAGACCGGCGTAACGATAACGATAAAAATAGTAAGATTGCAGCCAGTCTCGATATTTCTCAAGTCCAACTCGAACGCCAACTCCGCACAATTTACGCTATTTTTGCGGCCGATTGTCCCGACCTAGCTTCCAAAAATCGAGGCAAACTAAAAGTTCTTAAAGCTTATCTGTGGGAGCGATACGAAAGGGAAAAATCCCAGCCCCAATCCGCCTCACCCCAACCCGCCGTAACCCCCCAAAACCTCCCCATCAGCAGCGTTGTCAAATTTGTCGGGCGCGAAGAAGCCCTCAAAACCGTCCATCAAAACTTACAGGAAGCCACCACCGCCGTCATTTCCTCTGTATCCGGGATGGGCGGCGTGGGCAAAACCGAACTCGCCTTGCAATACGGCTATCAACAACGCGCCGAAAAAACCTATCCCGGCGGGATTTGTTGGATAAACGCCCGCGCCCAAGATGTTGGGATTGGGATTCTCGATTTTGCGAGGGTTGAATTGGGCTTGCCACAACCGCCCGATACCTATAAAACTGTGGTGGAACAAGTGAAGTGGGTTTGTCAGCGCTGGACGGGAGAACCCATCCTGATTATCCTCGACGATGTAGCCGATGAAGCCGCAGTCCAGACCTACCTCGAGGCACTCGACAGCCGCTTTCGGGTGCTGATAACGACGCGGTTGAAGTTGCGAACCAAAAGCGCGCGCTTGGAGTTGAAGGTGCTGGAAGAAGCCGATGCCTTGGAATTGCTGCGAGCGTTAGTTGACGATGCAGCGCGCATTGACTCGCAGCTTGAAGATGCCCAGCGATTGTGCGAGTGGTTGGGATATTTGCCCTTGGGGTTGGAATTGGTGGGGCGGTACTTGGCGCGCAAGGAAGATTTGAGCTTGGCGGTAATGCTGGAGCGGTTGGAGGCAAAACGACTTGCAGCGAGGACGCTGGTTAAAACCGACCGCGATACGACGGCGAAATTGGGCGTAGCGGCGGCTTTTGAGTTGAGTTGGCAGGATTTGCCCGAAGCAGCGCGGGGGTTGGCGGGATTGTTGAGCATTTTTGCTTTAGCGCCGATTCCTTGGGCGTTGGTAGAAGGCTGTTTGCCGGAGTGGGAGGAGGAGGAATTGGAAGATTGCCGCGATGAAGAACTGTTGGGGCGAAGTTTGCTGTCGCGGGAGAAAGAAGAAACTTATCTGCTTCATTCGCTGATTCGCGAATTCTTTGCGGTGAAGTTAAAAGAAGAGTTGGGCGAAGTCGTAGAAGAGTTGCAGTGGAGATTTGCCGTCGTGCTGACGGAAGTCGCAAAGACGATTCCGCAGACGGTGACGCTGAGCGATATCGTGCGAGTTGAAGAAGCGCTGCCGCACTTAGAAGAAGTGGCGGATAAGTTAACATCTTTGCTGGAGAATAGCACCGATACAACATGGCTGTTTACCGGACTGGCGCGAGTGGCAGAAGCGCAGAGTCGCTGGCTGGATGCCGAACCCCTCTTGCAACGCGCCCTCAGCATCAACGAACGGCAATTGGGACCCGACCATCCCGACACCGCCTCCAGCCTCAACAATCTCGCGGGGTTGTACAACTCAATGGGACGCTACGAGGAAGCCGAATCCCTCTTGCAACGCGCCCTCAGCATCAACGAACGGCAATTGGGACCCGACCATCCCGACACCGCCACCAGCCTCAACAATCTCGCGGCGTTGTACTACGCAATGGGACGCTACGAGGAAGCCGAACCCCTCTTGCAACGCGCCCTCAGCATCCACGAGCGGCAATTGGGACCCGACCATCCCTCCACCGCACAAAGCCTCAACAATCTCGCGGCGTTGTATCGCTCAATGGGACGCTACGAGGAAGCCGAACCCCTCTTGCAACGCGCCCTCAGCATCCACGAGCGGCAATTGGGACCCGACCATCCCCACACCGCCACCAGCCTCAACAATCTCGCGGGGTTGTACAACGCAATGGGACGCTACGAGGAAGCCGAACCCCTCTACCAACGCGCCCTCAGCATCAGGGAACGGCAATTGGGACCCGACCATCCCCACACCGCACAAAGCCTCAACAATCTCGCGGGGTTGTACGACTCAATGGGACTCTACGAGGAAGCCGAACCCCTCTACCAACGCGCCCTCAGCATCAGGGAACGGCAATTGGGACCCGACCATCCCCACACCGCACAAAGCCTCAACAATCTCGCGGCGTTGTACTACGCAATGGGACGCTACGAGGAAGCCGAACCCCTCTACCAACGCGCCCTCAGCATCCACGAACGGCAATTGGGACCCGACCATCCCCACACCGCACAAAGCCTCAACAATCTCGCGGCGTTGTACTTTTCAATGGGACGCTACGAGGAAGCCGAACCCCTCTACCTACGGGCGTTGGCGATTTGGACGCGCTGCCTGCCCGAAAACCATCCCCACATTCAAACTGCTTGGAGAAATTTTATCGACCTCATCCAGCAGGCGGTGGCGAATGGCAGGGCGGGGGAGTTGTCGGCGCATCCCACCACTCGAGCAATTTTGCAGCATATTCAATGAAGTCTACGGCGATTATTATTGGGGATATAGCGTTATACCAATTTAAGATTGCGTTGCCTAGAATCAACTCTCCTAAATTCTCAGGATAAGTAGGTTGACGAAAATAACCTTAACTTGAGGAGGGCGGGTTTTGACTGCTGAATTTACCTCATAGCAAGGGTTTTAGCTAAACCCGCCCCTACGAATCCCATCGCACTTTTTTTACACCCTCCTACTTAACGGTGCGTTACGCTTCGCGCTCCACACCCTACTTTTCATTCTATGCAGCGACCCATCAATCTGGTATTACTTGCTGGTAAATATACGTTGCTAAACGCTGAACGTCTTGGCTGGTGGGCGCTGCCCACCCTACCGAATGTCCTAATTCTGCGCCGCTAAGACGCGATCGCACGCTACAAGCAATAAAATCCAATTGACAACGCGATCTCGTTTTGCCCCGAGGAATGCTGTAGCACCCGCTCGAAATAACCCGCGATCGCGTTTTTACGTGAGTTTTTACGATTCCTGCAACTGTTACATCCGAGCCAACGCCCCAATCTTGGCTCGCTTATCTTTGTCCAATCCGCTTAACTCCTCAATCTTCAGCCAGCCTTGTTTGACTAATGCAGCTAAGGCAAAGATTAATTCTGAATACTGATAGTCGTATTTACCATCAATCTCGTGTCTTCTCGCGCTTAAATAGTCGTGTAGGTTCCAAACTTGCTCGAGCAAGCTGATGTCCCCGGCACGCGATCGCACTTCAGAAATTAAGGCTTCTGTTTCTCGGTTATAAGCTTTTCCAAACGCTTCCTCAGCGACAACTTTTTCGCTTTCCGACCAATCTATTTCGCTCACTGCTCCTCGCACTAATAAATTAATTAAAATTGTCTAAAAATTCCCGACTATCGGGCAAAAACACGATAATGAGCGCTCTAAATTTAAGAGCGCTCGCTTATCCATTCATTATCTCTGATGGGTCATACTCAAACTTAGCCCTATCTTAACGAACGAGATTTAAAAGTTCCTTCGGAGAAGCTAATAAGTCGATCGCGACAAAGAAAATTTTACCGTCGGGATTGAGCAAGAATCGCCATGCCATGTTCATGCCTACGCCTGCACCAAACCAAGGGGTTTGAACTTTTCCGGTCACTTTAATTTGTTTGTAACCTTCATCAGCAGGTTCTTCAACACCGCGCTCGGGCAGGAGTTTGAGGTTTTGGCAATCTTCCCGGAAGAAGCGAAGAACGGCATCTTTTCCGACAATCGGTTTTTGGAAGGGAGGTTGCAATGCACCGTCGGGAGCAAACAACTCGATTAACGCATCGAAGTCGTTCGCATTGAGGTTGTTCATGTAGCTGAGAACCGTCGCATTATCAATGCCTTCAATCGTTACTTTTTGACGTTGACCGATTTCTTGAGGTACGACAACAGGTTCGGCAACTCGCTCGTAACTGTCTAACTTGTTGATATCGTAGCCCATATCAACCACTGCATTTCGCAATACTGTAATTTGCTGTCCGGGGTCTAAGTTGCGGATTGCTTGCAGTACGGCTGAAGCGTTAGCAGAGAGTTTATAGCCTTCAGGAATAGGAGCGACAAGACCTTGTTCCATCCACTGTCCGAGTTGATACCAGAAGCCGAGTTTGATGTTCGCAGACCAAGTGGCATAAGTACGACCAATCGGCGTGTCGGCGCGGTTAGCGAGGTCGCACATCACTTGCGATTGCTGGCGGAAATCCATCTGCTTGATTTCATTCATCGTTAGCTCTGCAAACTGCATATTAGCGGCTCCAGGAGCAGCAATGGTGATGGTTTTCCCCATCTCGAGGTAAGCGAACCAAATTAACGCAAGTTGGTCTTCGGCGCTGAGTTGAGCAAATCTGGCAATCGTCGCGGGGACTGCATCAGCAGATAAGGTGTTGGGGAAAATTCCTCGGGCTGCGTCGATGGTAAACGGCATAGGACAAGTGTATCTACTTCAAGGGTGGTAAGTGGGAGAACGACAATATTGGACAATCCTAGAGATTGTTTCAAGTTGAATTGTTTGCTTCCCACTTTTCCAGATTATTACATTTCTTTACAAATTGCAATTTTTATTTACTTATCTCTCATAAATGAAAGACTTATCGCGATCGCGGCAGTTAAATGCCTACCGGTATGGCTTTCAGAAACGCTCGGAAATTTTACGGAGATCGCAAATTCTCTGAGAACCGCAGATTTCGGTTGAACGCCAGGGAACAAGTTGATTAAATCCTGTTACAAAGATTGACAAAATAGCGCGATCGCGCTATAGAGGAATACCGGTCAAAAAGTAGCTGCTACTTGAGGGTTAAAGGGTTCGCAGCTAACGGCTTTGCGACTTCGAGACGGCGGGACAGCCTGCTAAATACCAACGCCAAGGCAGTTCGACTCCTTTGGTCAACCCAATCCGAGTGGTTTGCACTAGGGCAAGCGTACCAGCGACTAACTGTTGCTGAAACTGCGGCGCGCGCGGTTTCAAACTGAGGGGTTCTCCCGGTCGCACGACTGTACTATTCAAGGAGAGATCGATGTGCAGGGCTTTACAAAGTTTTCCCGGGCCGGCAGCCATGCGAGGACGCTGTTTTAAGCTTGGCACTTCAATCCAGGGAGGCAAAGTTTCGAGTTGCAGCGCGCGAATTAGCACGGCACTGGGAATATCAGCGCGATCGGTAACAATATTAAGGCAGTGGTAGCAGCCGTAAATGAGATAAACGTAAGCGTAACCGGCAGGCAGAAACATCGCTTGATTGCGCGCTGTTTTGCGGCGGTAGGCGTGCATTGCTGGGTCGCCGGGGTCGTAGGCTTCTGTTTCAACAATCAGTCCCTCGAAGGTCGTACCGTCAGGCATAGTACGAACTAAGGTGCAGCCGATTAAATCCGGCGCAACTTCCACAGCGAGACGATTGAGAAAAGACATTTTAATTCGTAATTCGTAGTTTGTAATTCGTAATTCGTAATTCGTAATTCGTAATTCGTAGTTCGTAATTCCCCCATTCACCATTCATAATTCATAACTCATAACTCATAACTCATAATTTTTTACATCGCACGCTTCAATTAAGGCGCTGCGAATTCCGGGTTCGCTCATCGAATGTCCGGCATCGGGAACGACAATAAACTCGGCTTCAGGCCAAGCACGATGGAGTTCCCAAGCTGAGGTCATCGGACAGACGATATCGTAACGTCCTTGAACGATAACGGCGGGGAGGTGGCGGATGCGATCGATGTTTTCTAGGAGTTGGTTTTCGCGATCGAAAAAACCGCCGTTAACAAAATAATGACATTCAATCCTAGCAAAGGCAGCGGCAAAATTATCTTCTCCAAAACGCGATTTTAAGTCATCAGAAGGTAATAGCTTGCTCGTGCTTCCTTCCCAAATAGACCAAGCTTTAGCGGCTTCGGTTCGGATGGCTAAATTTTTATGGGTGAGGCGTTGGTAATAAGCGCGCAAGAGATCGCCTCGTTCTTCGGGGGGAATCGGTTTGAGGTATTCTTCCCAAGCGTCGGGAAAGATAAAACTTGCCCCTTCTTGATAGAACCATTGCAATTCTTTGGGACGCAAGAGAAAGATGCCGCGCAGAATTAATCCCAGACAGCAATTGGGGTGAGTTTGACTGTAGGCGAGGGCAAGGGTGCTGCCCCAACTTCCTCCGAAAACAACCCAGCGATCGATCTTTAAAAATTGGCGCAATTGTTCGATATCGCGGACGAGATGCCAGGTCGTATTTTCTCGAAGTTCGGCGTGAGGGGTGCTTTTTCCGCATCCCCGTTGGTCGAATAAAACGATGCGCCACTGCTGGGGATTGAAGTATTGCCGATAGCTGGGATCGATCCCGCCGCCGGGACCGCCGTGCAGAAAAATCACGGGCTTCCCTTGCGGATTTCCGGCTTCTTCCCAATAAATTTCGTGCAAGTCAGAGACTTTTAGTTTGCCGTGCCGGTAGGGTTGTATGGGGGGGTAGAGAGCTTTCATCGAAAAATTGGGTAGAAACCCCGTCCTTCTAGGGCGGCTTTATCTTAAAAGTTTAACGCAATCACAGAACTGACGCTATAATGTGAGGATGGATAAAGCCTATCGTTACCGTTTCTATCCGACCACCGAGCAAGAATTACTCTTGCGGCGGACAATGGGCTGTGTACGGCTCGTCTACAACAAGGCTTTGGCTGCTCGCACACAAAGCTGGTACGAACGACACGAGAGAATTGACTACGTTCAGACTTC